>CAMJRT010000215.1 GCA_946408295.1 uncultured Bacteroidales bacterium | reverse complement strand
CCGTGCATCGTCTTTATCGATGAAATTGACGCCGTGGGGCGCGCCAGGGGCAAGAATGCCGGTTTCTCTTCCAATGATGAGCGGGAGAACACGCTCAACCAGCTCCTGACCGAGATGGACGGGTTTGATTCCAACAGCGGAGTGATTATTCTGGCTGCCACCAACCGTGCCGATATTTTGGATAAGGCATTGATGCGTGCGGGCCGTTTTGACCGGCAGATTCACGTCGATCTGCCCGATTTGAATGAGCGCAAAGAGATCTTCGAGGTCCATTTGCGCAAACTCAAACTGGCAGCGGATTTTGACCTGGACTTCATCGCCAAGCATACGCCCGGTTTCTCCGGCGCCGACATTGCCAATGTGTGCAACGAAGCGGCGCTCAATGCCGCCCGCAACAACAAGGCTACGGTGGACAAGCAGTCCTTCACCGAGGCGGTGGACCGCATTATCGGTGGTCTTGAGCGCAAGAAAAAGATTATTACGGATAAAGAGAAATTCTCCATCGCCCACCACGAGGCGGGGCACGCGACGGTCAGTTGGCTGTTGCCGTATGCTCATCCGCTCTTCAAAGTGACGATTGTCCCGCGCGGGCAGGCCCTGGGTGCCGCCTGGTACTTGCCGGAAGAGCGTTCGCTGGTGACGCGCAACCAGATGCTAGATGAGATGTGCTCCTTGATAGGCGGCCGTGTCGCGGAAGAAATCGTTAACGGAGAGCCTTCCACCGGCGCCTTGAATGATTTGGAACGTTTGACGTCGATGGCTTATGCGATGGTCAAATACTACGGAATGAGCGAAGCCGTCGGTACGCTTTCCTATTATGACAGTACGGGCGCACGCGGCTATGAGTTGACGCCTCCGTACAGCGACAAGACGGCGGAATTGATTGATGAAGAAGTCAAGAAACTGATTCATTCGATTCACGAGAAAACGCGCAGCATCCTGCTGGAGCACAAAGAAGGATTCCTGCGTCTGGCGCAGTTGCTGATTGACCGGGAAGTGATTTTGGCGGACGATGTCGAAGCCATATTCGGTCCGAAAGTCACGGATGAAACGGTTTGTGCAGAAAGTGTAACGGAACCCTCGATTGCCTGATGAACACCCTTGTCAAACGTACCCTTTCCGGGCTGGTCTTTCTGGCCATTATGGTCGTTGGACTGCTATTCAACAAGTATTCGTTTGCCGTCCTGATGCTGTTGATTCTCATCGTGAGTATGATTGAGTTCTATCAGATGACGATGAAAGACCGTTTCGGCATTTCCCGCAGTTGGGCCATCATCTCCTCCGTCTTTCTCTTCTGTCTGGCCTTCGGGGTTTGTGCCTATGGCTGGCCCGGGACCATACTGGGTCTGGCTTTCGTCCCGGTGTTGCTGGTGATGATAGGTTCCCTCTACACCAAAGACCGGCAGGATTTCGGAGAATTCGCCAACCTCTACACGGGCATTCTTTATATTGCCTTTCCCTTGGCGTTGACCAACTTTGCCGCCTTTAACACCGAACACGTGTATAGCGGCCGGCTGATGCTCTCATTCTTTATCATTATCTGGGCCTCGGATGTAGGGGCCTATTGTTTCGGGATGGCTTTCGGCCAGAAATACGGCAAAAAACTTTTCCCCTCCATTTCCCCCAAGAAATCCTGGGTCGGGGCCATCGGCGGTTTTGTGACGACGTTGCTGGCTACCTGGCTGATGTCGGTCTTGGACTGGATGGAAATTCCCTGGTACCACGCCCTTGCGCTCGGTGCCGTGATGGACGTTTTCGGTGTCTATGGCGATTTGTTCGAGTCACAGTGGAAACGCCACTATAACGTCAAAGACAGCGGCAACAGTATTCCGGGGCACGGCGGCTTCCTTGACCGCTTCGACAGCGCCCTCTTCGCCATCCCCGCCGGTGTCATCTACCTGTCCGTTTTCGGGCTGCTGTAATCCCGCCCGCGAACAAGCACAATAGAATCTACTCTTATACAATTGAGGCCGGAATAATCCGACCTCATATAATGATGACTAAAACTTGAAGTTATCGCGCATCCACAAATTATTCTCACATTCACAAAGAATTCCGAAATAATTTCATAAATTTGTGTTAGTCAAGCAAGACGGTCGTGGAATCGGCCGTAAACGAAATAAGGAGCGTTCGGTCGTCCCCATTCTAGGGCGCCAGCTCCCTTCACAATAGATTTTTCATAAAGTGGGCAATTTCCTGCTGCTCAAACGATAATTTGTTAATACAAAGCATTATTATACTCACCATTATGGCAGATGATAGTAAAATAAATATAATAGGGACTGATATTCCACAAGGAGATACTTGCGACGATATCAAAAAACGGAAGCAAATCATTAAGAATTTCTACGCATTATGGAACGCGGCTCATCCAGATAAAAAAGTCTGGAATAAATCATTGCAGGATTATATTTATGTGAAGTACCAATCTATAAACGAAACTACAGGTCATGCTGCTCTCTCATATAAATCTACGATGGCAGTTTTCCATTTAACAGAAATTCTCTCAAACGCATCTGTCTCACAGAAATGGGCACCCAAACGAGATGATAAAAACCAAAAGCCTTATTCCAAAATAATTTTGATGAGATGGAAAACATATAGGCTTATTGTTGGACTCCAAAAGTCCAAGAATTAGTATGTCCAGTATTATGTTGGCAGTATACAATAAAAGTCGCCAGGTAGCGACTTTTGAAATGGGGCTCGGATCAAATTTCTTTGAAAAGGTTGTCGTCCCTTACGCGAATTCCCCTTTGACGAATCCGCTGCAAATATACGACATATTTTTTCAAATATCCAAATATATTTGCCGAAGAATCCCAAAAGTTGCAGATGCAGTTCTTTGTCAGGGATATATTGATTGAATTTCGCGTAGCGAGATGAGCGGGCGGCAGCCGCGGGCGGGCGCGGGACTTCGTTCGCTGCGCCGCTTGTCGCGGCTTGCTGCACTTCGGACCCTCTTTGTCTCGCTTGGGCCCTCACGCGGAGGAAGCCTCAGTTTTGCGGACCGTCGCTTCGCGACCCCTCCCACTGCGCTCCGCTTGTGGGCCCCTCCCGTGGTTAAGGCTTCGCCTTTTCCTCCTTTTCGCTCGGAATAGGAAACAAGTTCCCTCTTCTCTCGCTCTTGCGTCGGTTATGATGCCGAGGGTGGCACAGGTCCGCAACTCCCGAGGCATCCCTCCGCTTCCTAAATGCCCTTGCGCGCCCTTTCGGGAGCAGAAAACCCAAGAGCCCGTGAGCGTTGAGGGAGTATGGGGTGAAAGGAATTTCAAAACCATTTTTCTGGTTTTGAAAAACTTTCCCTCATAC
>CAMJRT010000214.1 GCA_946408295.1 uncultured Bacteroidales bacterium | reverse complement strand
TCGCTCACATCGCTCAGGCACGCACTCGCCCCCTTCGTCCTCCGAATCAAATCCATTGCTTCTGACATAACATTCAAAATTTTGTGATTTCAAAGGTACGAATAAGCCGAGAGAAAAACAAATTCATTTGTTTTTCCGAGGCGAGAGTACCTCCCCGCGAAGCGGGAACGTACGAATAAGCCGAGAGAAAAGCAAATTCCATTTGCTTTTCCGAGGCGGAAGGAAACCGACGCAGCCAGCGAGAGCAAAACAAACTTGTTGGCTTTGCCGAGCGGCAAGGAGGAAAAGACAAAGTCTTATCTACCCGCGAAGCGGGAACGTACGGAAATTTCTCAATGACGATAGGGCTTGTTACAGGTGTACTGCTCGCTGGAAGTAGACCGATGGAAATCAGGATGTACGCGCTGAGGGAGGAGCCTTTACTGAATATACAGGTAGTCGTAGTGGATGATGGGTTTGACATCGTGGGCGCCCATCAGCGAAAGGGCCTGCTCGCTGGAGTAGGCGGACTTGCCCACGGCGACCGAACGGCCCGCCGAATCCACCACACTGATGATATCCCCTTCCTCAAACTCCCCTTCCACGGCCGTCACACCCACCATCAGCAGGCTCATCGCCTTCTTCTCCATCAATTTCGCCAGCGCCTTGTCGTTGATCATAATGCGTCCCTTGGCAAACCCGTCGCTGTGCGCAATCCATTTCTTCACGCTCGACACCCCGTTCTCCACCGGCACGAACTCCGTATGAACGGTCGCTCCAGGATGCTCCAGCAAATCAGGCAGGATGTTATCTTTCAATCCGTTGGCAATAATCACCTTGATGCCTTCCTGCGCCACCTTCGCCGCGATGGAAGACTTGGTCAGCATCCCGCCCCGACCGAAACTGCTCCGTCCCAGTTGGATGTAACGGCTGAGGTCCTTGCCCGGCTCAATCCGCCGGATGACCTTCGTACCGGCCATCGTGGGATTGCCGTCATAAATGCCGTCGATGTTGCTCAGGATAATGAGCACATCCGCCGCCATCATCGAAGCAATCATCCCCGACAGTTCGTCATTGTCCGTAAACATCAGTTCTGTGACGCTGACCGTATCATTTTCGTTGATGATGGGAATGACCTCGCAACGCAGCATCACCTCCATACAGTGGCGCTGGTTGAGATACTCCCTGCGCGTGGAGAAATTCTCTTTCATCGTCAGGATCTGCCCCGTATGGATGCCGTGCTTCGAGAAAAACTCCCGGTAATGGGACATCAGGCTCACCTGCCCTACAGCGGAAAAAAGTTGCCGCTGCTCCACTTCATCCAACTTGTTTTGTGTCTTGATGAGTCCGCGCCCGCAGGCGACGGCACCGCTGGAAACGAGAATCACCTCGTGTCCCATCCCCATCACACAGGCCATCTGCCCCACCAGGGAACTCATCCGGGCCACATCCAAAGTCCCATCCTTTTTCGTGAGGACGTTACTGCCCACCTTGACAACCAGTCGCATTTCTGAAACGGTTTAAAGAATTCTACTTGCTGCCGGCCTTCAATCCTTTGATAACGGCGTCCGTAAACCCGGCTTCCTCCATCGCGTTGAGCCCCTTGATGGTCAGCCCGCCCGGCGTCGTCACCTTGTCGATTTCCGCCTCGGGATGGGACTTGTGCGCATCGATGAGGCTGGCCGCCCCGATGACCGTCTGGCAGACAATCTCGGTCGCCTCGCCCGGATAGAAGCCCATTTCCACGGCCCCCTCGACGGCGGCACGGATATAACGCATCGCATAAGCGATTCCGCAGGAAGCCAGCGAAATGCCGCCTCCCAAATGCGCGTAGTCGATGGTCTTGACCTTGCCCACCTTGGAGAACAAGTCCACCACGGCGGCGGTTACGGCCTCATCGCTCCGGATAGAAGAGACGAAAATCATCGCCTGCCCTATCTCGATGGCCGTATTGGGGATGACATAGACCAGCTGCGTATCGGCGGCCAGATAAGGTTCAAGCACCTCGGGCTTCACGCCGGCCGCCATACAGATGAGGGTCTTTCCGCTCAGGTCGCAACTTTTGATTTGCTCCAGCACCAGGGGGACCACCCAGGGCTTGACAACGATGATGATGGTATCCGAGGCATCGACGGCCGCCTTGTTGTCGGAGGTCGTATGGACGCCCTTCTCCCGAAAGAAAGCCAGCGCCTTCTCATTGGCATCGCTGACGGTCAGATTTTGCGGGGCGATCGCTCCGCTGGAAAGCAAGCCGCGGGCAGTCGCTCCACCCATATTTCCGGCACCTATTACAGTTAGTTTCATTATCAAAGATTAATTGTTTTGAAATCGAGCCCAAAATTAGTCATTTTTTTTGAAATTCGGCGGAAAAACACTAATTTTGCGCCCGTCATAGCAATTGACAATCTCGGTTTGTCTTGCGTTCTAATTTTTTTGAAAATTTTCCGGCAAGTCAGACTGACAAACAGAAAATTTTTAAAAGAAGATGAATTTCAACGTAATGGTTGCCGATGAGCGACACACAAAGTACGCTCAGCAGATTGTCGACGAGATTTATATTTCGTCTCAGGAACGCGGGACAGGAATTGCAAAGCGCAGCCCCGATTATATTTCCCAGAAGATGCTTTCCGGAAAAGCCGTCATCGCCCTCACGGACGAAGAAGAATTCGCCGGATTTTCCTATATCGAATCCTGGGGCGGAAAGAGTTTCGTGGCCAATTCGGGCCTCATCGTCGCCCACAGGTTCCGGGGAATGGGCATCGCCCGGCGCATCAAGGAGCAGACCTTCATTCTCTCCCGCAAACTCTTCCCCGACGCGAAGATATTCTCCATTACGACCGGTGCGGCCGTGATGAAAATGAATTACGAATTCGGCTTCCGGCCCGTTCCGTTCAGCGAACTGACCGACGACCCTGAATTCTGGAAAGGCTGCCAGGGATGCCGCCATTTCGAGATTCTGGAAAGCCATAATTATAAAATGTGCATCTGCACGGGCCTGCTCTACGACCCCAAGGAGCACCTGGAGATTCACCATCCCGATGAAAATTTAGAAGAAAATGGAAAAAAAGAAGAAAGTGGTCGTCGCGTTCAGCGGCGGATTGGACACCTCCTACACCGTGATGTACCTCGCCAAGGAAAAAGGCTACGAGGTACACGCCGTCTGCGCCAATACGGGCGGGTTCAGCGAGCAGCAACTCAAAACCAACGAAGAAAACGCCTATAAGTTGGGCGCCACGAAATATGTGACCCTCGACGTCACCAAGGAATACTACGAGAAGAGCCTGAAATATATGATTTTCGGTAATGTGCTCCGGGGCGGCACCTACCCCATCAGCGTCTCTTCC
>CAMJRT010000213.1 GCA_946408295.1 uncultured Bacteroidales bacterium | reverse complement strand
GAAATACGGGAATGACCATCCAGAAGAACAGCTATTATCCTGCAGGAGAACTGACGGTTGTCCGCACGACGGACGAGGACGGGCGCGTGACGGCGGTGTTCACCGACGTGCTTGGTCAGACCCTGCTGGAAAGAAAACTGCTGACGGGAAGCGCGGGATCGTCCTCCTCGACATGGGCGGACACGTACTACCTGTATGACGCGATGGGACGCTTGGTGGCGGTTCTTCCTCCGCTCCTGTCCGAGGCTGTGGGAACGAGCAGCTGGAGCGGCGGCGCCACGGCCTCGCAGGCAAAACAGGCGGCGCTGGCTTACCAGTACCGCTACGATGCGAGGAACCGGGTCATCGCGAAGAAACTGCCCGGAGCGGAGTGGATCTATTATGTGTATGACCAGGGCGACCGCCTGGTGCTGACGCAGGACGGGAATCGCCGGAGCGAGGGGGAATGGCTTTTCCGTGCGGAGGACCAGCTGGGGCGGGAGTGCCTGACGGGCATCCTGACGGGGACGTGGAACGCCTTCGGGGATCCGCTGTCGACGACGCAGGTGCTGGCTGCGAGGACGGGGGACTATGCGACGCTCCACGGTTACTCGGTAAGTGGCCTTTCGGTGAGCAGTGCGACGGTCCTGGGCGTGAACTGGTGGGATGACTACGACTTCATCGGGGAAGATACGCTCACGCCGGAATCCTCCTGCGGATACGATGCGGCGGCGGAGGGTGACGGTTACGGGGCGCGCTACACTCCTTCGGCCCAGGGTCTTCTGACGGGCTCGCTGACGGGAACCGTTGGAAATGCGGGAATTAATGGATATCTTTGGCGTAGCCTGTACTATGACGCGAAGGGCCGCGTGGTGCAGGAGCGAGCCTCCCGGGGCTTCGGCGTGACGGACAAGACGAATTATGCCTACGACTACCGCGGCAACGTAACCGGACGCAGGATCGCCCACACTCATGGTTTGAATACGGTGACGACGGAGACGTACACATACGCGTATGACGGCTGGGGCCGCCCGACGACCACGGACCATCAACTGAACAGTGGTACGGCAGTGACCCTATCCTCTAAGTCGTATGACAGGGCGGGCCGGCTGACGGGTGACACGAGGAACGGCACGTCTGGCCTGAATACGGCGTACGCCTACAATGTACGCTCTTGGCTGACGGACCTGTCGGTGGGCTCTTCCGGGAGCACGTTCCAGCAGAAACTCTACTACAATGAGGCGCGGGACAACGCGGCGGCCACGGCCTACCAGTGGGGCGGCAACATCGCGCGGATGGACTGGAAGACGGGCGGCGAGGAACGGACGTACCAGTTCGGGTATGACCTGCTGTCCCGCCTGACGGGAGCCACCTATACCGGGCCGGGAACGTATCGAGACAGTTTCACGCGCACGTACGGTTACGACCGGAACGGTAACGTGACGAGCCGTGGGGAGAAGACGCTGGGGAACAACTGGCAACTGACTACCACCTCGTACACCTACGACGGCAACCACCTCTCCACGGGCACCTACGATGCGAATGGGAACCTGACAGCAGGACTGGGTCACACGACGTCGTATAACCTGCTGAACCTTCCGGGAAGGGTGGAGACGTCGACGCACACGGTGGACTACCTTTACGGTGCGGACGGGACGAAACTCTCGAAGACGGTGGCCCTGTCGGGAACTTATTTTGAGACGGATACGCATTATGCCGGGAACCTGGTATTCCGGCTCCTTGACCCGGAGTCGATCCTGGTGGAGGGCGGCTACATCGACATGACGGGGAGCATCCCGGCGTACCGCTTCTACGTGACGGACCACCAGGGTAACATCCGTGCGGTGACGGACGGGTCGGGTACGGTCCTCAGGACGAACCATTACGACCCGTACGGGGAGGAGGTTCTTCCGGTCCTGACGTCGGCGAGCACGCTTCCGGCCTCGACGGCCGGCACGGACGCCGCCTCGCGTTATATGTACGGCGCGAAGGAATGGGACGGCAACCTGTCGCTCTACGACTTCTCGGCCCGCTGGTACAACCCCGCTGGCGCGGTCTCATTCACGACGATGGACCCGCTGTGCGAGAAGTACTACGGGATCGGTCCGTATGCGTATTGCGCGGGGAATCCGGTGAATCTGGTGGATCCTTTTGGACTTGAGATTAGGGGCGCTTCTAGAAGAGATGCGCAAAACGTTGTGGACGATCTGCGTTTAATGTTTCAAGGAGATATGTTTGCCCCATTTCGCTCATTAATTGTCCAAAGCGGCAGGCATCATAATGGGAGATCTTTGGCGAGAATAAGCCAAGATGCGCTTTCATTCGCTCTGTCAGGAATAGAACTCTCTGAAGATCAGCAGGCATTAATTGACATTGTAGTCAAGACGATCAACTCGGAGGATATACATATGGTTGAGTATTCTTCTGGAGAAGGAGTTGCTTCGCCCCAAGCAGAGGCGGCTTTTTTACCGGGATTTATGTCAGGCCAACTTGGCCCCTATATGAAAGAGATTGTTGATGCGAATGGAGGCCTGCCTCTATCAATCCTTTATAACGAAGGTGGTGGAGGCGTTACCACCCCAACAAAAACTGGCACATATTCAATCATTTTTGCGGATGGACATGCAAATGGAAGAACGGTTACTACCGGTCATGAAGTTCTTGGGCACGGGCGGTCCTTAGCTCTTGGGCTATATGATCTCAATGATCCAGCCGGGGTTCAGCAACATGTTAATGCAATTCAAACAGAGAATCTGATTCTCCGTGTTATGGGCATCCCGGTTGTGAATGATGGACGAAATCATGGTCCAAGGAGAGTGATCCCTAATGCTACAGATTTACCAAGTTTTCGATGATGAAACGGTTTTGTCTTTCAATAGTATTGTTATTTATCGGCTTCTCGTCCTCGTATTGTCAAGAGTCTAATCAACCAGACATTCTTGATGCTGGCCGACGAATTGTAGAACAGATAATAGGGAAGTTTTCTCTTTCGGATTCTTTGTCAAGATGTCCATATTTGGGCTATTGGTCCGGGAATCGATGGATAATCGTATGTGAAAGGCCCTCTTATTATCTCTCTCTTTATGGCCGTTTCGACGACGATACTTTGCGATGTCAAAGAATCATTGGAGAAAATCGCGACCTTCGATGTCTCTTTTCCTTGACTAAAGAAGACTTTGCCAATACAGTTCTTGATTACACGAATAGCAGTTGGTATTATCATTATTTTGTTTTATATGACAGTTCTCATCAACAGTATCTGGAATGCAACTCTTATATGATGAAGAAGAATTCAAAGAGAAAAACAAGACTGAAACCCGTATTACCATCTTCGCTGGGTGTTCTCT
>CAMJRT010000212.1 GCA_946408295.1 uncultured Bacteroidales bacterium | reverse complement strand
AGAGAGGCAAGACGATGACCCTCCGTCCGATGCTCAAAGAAGACGGAACGAACATTGATGCAGGTCCTGTGACCGAGCAGAATCCCCGCCAAATATATATAGACGACTTTGAATTTCTTGACAGCAATCTATAATGAACAGGTACCTTCTTTGTTTTCTGCTTTTGTCTGCGCTGTTGCCTTTTTCCTGTGCGAAAGTGACGACAGGGGATGAATCGTTGGTGCCACAGCAACCCCAGGTCCGTTTTGACCGGGAGGAGGGCACATTCTCCGTGACGGTCGATGAGGCGGTCGTTTTCAAAACGGTCATCCTCTCCTCCGGTCCTGTTTCCTGCGAATGGAAAATCAATGGAGAAAAGGTTGCGGCTACGCCCTTGATGTGCTATCCTTTCAAGACGGTCGGTACCTATGCCGTGTCTTTCCGGGCCTTCAATGCCGTCGGGGAAGTGTCGCGGGAGTGGACGGTGCAGGTTGCGGGTATTCCTTTGGAAATCCGCTTTACCCCCGAAGAAGAAACCGTTTCCTGTGTGATGAAGGAAACGCTGGCTTTCGAGGCCAAAGTGACGGGAGGCGACAAAGATGTTGAACATAGGTGGTCTCTCGGCGAAGAAGTGTTGTCCACCCTTGCCACGCTGTCTTATACTCCCCAGACCGCCGGCACCCGTGTCATAACCTACCGGGGAACCAATTCGGACGGATTCATAGTGACTCGTTCCTGGACGGTCGTGGCGGGTGAACTTCCGCTGGAAATCGAACTCTCCGATCCGTCCGCCCAAATCGTTTCCCGGGCCGGCGAGATGCTTACCTTGACGGCCACCGTGATCAACGGCGGTGCCGGCATCGTCCACACTTGGACGTTGGATGGAGTCGCGGACGGTACCGAGGCTACCTGGACATATACCTTTGCCGCGGCCGGAACCCATACGCTCCGCTATGAGGCGGTCAATGCCAAGCAGGAGCGTTTCTCTCACGAATGGACGCTCTATATCCAGCAGGCCGACCCCCGCATAAGTCACCTCTACGCCGATTTCGAAAGTGGTCTGCCGTCCAACTTCTCCGGCAACGACCGGGCGCTCAGCGTTGTCGCCAATCCTCACGTGAGCCTCAGCAACCCTTCCGCCAAGGTCCTTTCCGACAATATGAGTTCTACCACCACATCCACCAGCGGATATGTGCAGATCAATCCCATCGCGTCCTTCGAGGGCAAAGCGGCGAGCACCGTCATCCGGGTGAAAATCTGGCTGGGTAAGGCGGCATACTACCCTTATCTGCAGGTAATCCGTGACGGTAATCCCAGACACCTTCCTGCCCGCATCAACGGAAGCGATTTCACCGGCAGCAACCGGACGCAGGAACATTGGGAAGACCTGATACTCAGGGATGACTGGAATGTTTTTGAATATGATATCAGCGAGTACGGCCTGACTTCCTGTGCGGATGTGGTACAGATTCAACTCCGTCCTTTCAGTAAGTGGAACGGAAACAATATCGATGCCGGTGCAGCCAGTGAAACCAATCCCCGCCTTGTTTATTATGATGATATAGAATTTGTAGAAAATAACACAGGAAATGAGTAAGAAACATCCAAACTATCAGGCGCCGTCGGCGCATATTGTACGCGTAGACGTGCGTTTCGCTTTGCAGGCGTCTTTTACGACGCCCGTTGACCCGTTGACCCCCGTTGAATATGAAGAGGAAGGTTTTTGGAATTAACCCGTTAATGAGCACGATGATGAAAAACGTTAAGATTTTCGCCCTCGCGGCGCTTTTGATATTGGCTTCCTGTTCGCAAGAGAGGACTGTCACTCCCACGGATATAACGATTTATGCGACCGTATCGGATGATGCGACCAAAATCGTTGTCGATGACAACGGAGACTTCACCTGGAAGGCCGGAGACCAGATTGGTGTCTTTGTAGAAGGTCAGGATGCTCCTGTTGCCTTGACGCTTGCTTCCGGAGCAGGAACCGGTAAGGCCGCTTTCTCCGGTCCCGCTTCCGGTACCTTGACCGGCTACGCCTTTTATCCGTATAATTCCGCGACGCGGATGAGTGGAACGGTTCTCCAACTGGCCATTGCCCATACGACGAGTTACAACGACGGCCGGGCCAACGCGCTGCTGTATGCGAAAGGGATCAGCGATGGGGCGGAAGTGAGTTTCCACCAGTTGGCCAGCCTGGTCAAGGTGACCTACAAGGAGATTCCCTCCATGGTGGCGATGTTCCGCTTTGTGTCCAGGGGAGAGGGAATGAATCTTTCCGGAACGGCCTCCGCAGATCTTTCCGAAGAGAATCCGGTCATTCAGATTCCGGTCAGCACTTCTTCCGAGAAAGCCAATTATACCATCAATATCACCGAAGGAACCCCGAAGGGCGAGATGAATTTTTATGTGCCCGTGACCCCCGGAGACTACAACTTCACCGCCCAACTCCGCAACAAGAGTTATTCCCCCCTGAGCCGGGCTACCGTCAACAAGACTTCCCTGGATGTCGCTCCCAGGACCCTGCAGATTCTGCCGGCCATCACCGTCCCGGGCATCTATACCTTTGAAGACGGCACCCGTCCGGAGAATGTCACGGACCTGGCCAGCCAGGGTGGCAATATGCTTCGCGTCGTAGACAATCCCTTCTCTTCCTTCGCATCGACTTCCGGTGGGAAAGTACTCAAGGGGGACCTTTCCACCGGCACCAACAGCACTTCCGGCTATTTTATGCTCTATCTCAAGGGTAACGGCCAAGGCGGTTCGGTGGCGGACAAGCAGTATATTCCCGGCTCTGTGCGGGGCAATATGAAGACCTTCCGTCTGCGTTTCTATCATACATCAACGACTTGTTTCCCGCGTGTCCAGTCCAATGTCAATAGCGGCACCAATTATCTGCCCAGCGCCATCAACGGACACGATTTTACGGGAGACAACCAAACCGAAGAAAATTGGAACGCCTGGTTCAAGACCGACGACTGGAATATCCTGGAGTGGAGTTGCAGCATCTGGGGCAAGACCTCTTTCGGGGATATCATTACCTTGAATATCCGTCCGTTCTCGCTTTGGAACGGGAGCAATATTCCCGCGGGCGCTGCGACAGAAGCCACGCCCCGCATATTTTATATTGATGATGTGGAATTTCTGGAATAGAAAAGAGAAGAGAAAAAAATAGGATGAAACGGAAGAAGATACAATATCAGGAGCCTGCGTTGTGGATTTTCGGGGAGGACTTGGAAGTGGACGTTCTGGCTGTTTCGATGGAGAGCCTGGAAGTAGAGGATGAAAGGGATAACGATAATTTCTGGGATTAAAGGTGAGGTTATGAGAAGATTTGTTTTATGGACGATGGCCTTGCTGC
>CAMJRT010000211.1 GCA_946408295.1 uncultured Bacteroidales bacterium | reverse complement strand
GGAAGTCAAAGATTTGATGGCGCAGGGGATGAGCGAAGACGAGGCCAAGAAAAATGCCCCTTCCCTCAAGGAGGCGCAGGCGATGCTCGTGGGCTGGGAGAACAATGATCCGGAAATCCGTGCGCTGTGGACGATGATGAACGGATGGGTGTATGAAGGCTTTGACCAGACCTACAAGAACCTCGGCATCTCTTTCGACCGTACTTACTATGAGTCCCAGACCTACCTCTTCGGCAAGGCTTTGGTGCAGAAAGGGCTGGATATGGGAATTTTCGTGCGGGAAACGGATGGCTCCGTGTGGTGCGACCTGACCGCCGACGGGCTCGACCGCAAACTCCTGCTTCGCGGGGACGGCACTTCAGTCTATATGACCCAGGATCTGGGGACGGCCGAGCAGCGGTTTGAAGAGTACAAACTCGACGAACACATCTATGTCGTCGGAAACGAGCAGAATTATCATTTCCAGGTACTGAAACTGATTCTCGAAAAACTGGGTTTCCCCTGGGCAAAGCATATTTACCATCTCTCCTATGGAATGGTGGAACTGCCGGAAGGCAAGATGAAATCCCGCGAGGGAACGGTTGTCGATGCCGATGACTTGATGGAGAATATGTACAATACGGCCAAAGCGACTTCCCTGGAACTCGGCCGCATCGAGGATATGGACGAGAGCGAGCAGGACCATTTGTTCCGTATGCTGTCTTTGGGTGCGATGAAGTATTTCATCCTCAAAGTGGACCCGCGCAAGACGATGCTCTTCGATCCGAAGGAATCCATTGATTTCAATGGCAATACCGGTCCTTTTATCCAGTATTCCCACGCCCGTATCTGCTCGGTCCTTCGCAAGGCGGCCGCCCTGGGTGCCGACCCCGGCATTTCACCCGATGCCCTTCCTTCCGCGAAAGAAATCCGCCTCATCAAACTGATGGAGACCTATCCCGCGAAAGTGGCGGAAGCCGGTGCTGCGTATTCGCCGGCCCTCATCGCCAATTATGCTTACGAGTTGGCCAAGGAGTTCAACCAGTATTATCACGACACGCCGATTCTCAAAGAAGAAAACCAGGCGCTGCTGCGTTTCCGTCTGGCACTCATCGCCGCCGTGGCCCGGGTGCTGGTCAAAGCGATGGATATCCTGGGGATAGAACTCCCGCAACGAATGTAATTCACTATGTCTTTCAATTTTTTTCTCGCTGTGATGTCGGCCATCGCCGTGGTCGTCTTTATCGTACTTTTTTTTGTGGATGCCGGATATGGCAAGTTCTATGACAAAAAATGGGGACCTGCGGTGAGCAACCGTCTCGGCTGGGTACTGATGGAGACTCCGGTCTTTATCCTGATGCTGATGCTCTATTTTTATTCTGATCGGAAGGATGACGTCGTGCGTTTAATCTTTTTGCTCCTTTTCGAGTTGCATTATTGTCAGCGTTCGTTCATCTTCCCGATGCTGATTCGCGGAAAGGGGGTTATGCCTTTGTCCATCATCCTGATGGGTGTCCTTTTCAACAGTTTGAATGCGATGATGCAGGGCGGATGGATATTCTATGTGTCTCCCGATGATTATTATGGCGCAGGCTGGCTGACGGATCCGCGTTTTATCGTCGGTTGTGTGCTGTTTTTTGCCGGAATGTTCATCAACATACAGTCAGACGGCATTATCCGTCACCTTCGTGCGCCCGGGGACAACCGTCATTATCTGCCCCGACAGGGGTTCTTCAAGTATGTTACCTCCGCCAATTATTTCGGAGAATGGCTGGAGTGGACCGGCTTTGCCATCCTGACCTGGTCCTGGGCCGGTGCGGTTTTCTCCCTTTGGACCTTTGCCAACCTGGCCCCGCGGGCGGCCCGCATTTACGACCGTTATCAGGTCGAATTTCCGGGTGAACTCGATACCAAAAAAGTCAAACGCATTATTCCCTTTTTGTTCTGATGGAATCTCCTATTTTTACTCCTGTCAAGATAGGGCCTGTCACCCTGAGAAACCGTGTCATCCGTTCCGCTGCTTTTGAGAACATGGCCACCGACAATTCCCCCTCGCAAGCCTTGTTTGATTATCATACGGCGGTTGCCCGGGGTGGTGTGGGAATGACGACGATTGCCTATGCCGCCGTCTGCCGGTCCGGTCTTTCGTTCAACGGCCAGTTGTGGATGCGGGAGGAGATTGTCCCTGAACTGAAAAAACTGACGGACGCCATCCACGCGGAAGGGGCCAAGGCTTCCATCCAGTTGGGACATTGCGGCAATATGACCCACCGTTCTACCTGCGGATGTACCCCCGTCGGTCCTTCTTCCGGATTCAACCTATATTCCCCGACCATTGTCCGCGGTCTGCGCAAAGACGAGATCCGGCAACTGGTGAAGGATTTCGGAAAGGCCGTTGAACTGGCGCGCCGGGCCGGTTTCGACTGTGTGGAGATTCACGCGGGCCACGGCTACCTCATCAGCCAGTTCCTGTCTCCCTATACCAACCATCGTCATGATGAATATGGCGGCAGCCTGGACAACCGGATGCGCTTTATGCGGGAGGTGATGACCGAGGTCCTGCGGGTAGCAGGGGATGACATGGGCGTGATTGTCAAAGTCAATATGCACGACGGTTTCAAGGGCGGAATGCAAACCCCCGAGTGCCTCGAAGTCGCCAAGGAGTTGCAGCGGCTGGGTGCCCACGCGCTGGTCCTCAGCGCCGGTTTCGTGAGCAAGGCTCCGATGGAGGTGATGCGCGGCGCAATGCCCCTGAAGACCCTGGCCTACTATATGGATATGAAGCATTTTTGGTGGCTCAAAGCGGGCCTGGCCCTGGCCGGACGGCTGATGATTCCGACCGTTCCTTGGAGCGAAGGATATTTCCTCGAAGAGGCCAAGAAATTCCGCGAAGCGCTGACGATGCCCTTGATTTATGTAGGCGGCCTGGTATCCAAACAAAAGATGGAAGAAGTCCTTGCGGCCGGTTTCGAAGGCCTGCAGATGGCCCGGGCGCTCGTCCACGATACCGATTTTATCAATAAACTTCAGCGGGGAGAACTTCAGTGCAGCGGCTGCAAGCATTCCAATTATTGCATCGGCCGTATGTACACCCTCGAAATGAGGTGTCACCATTGCGTGAAGAATTTGCCGAATAAACTGCAAAAGGAAATCGAACACGCAGAGGCCACTTTATGAGGAATTTCCAAAAAGACATAGACGCGCTGCGGACACGATGCAGCCGGACGCCGCTGGCGCTGATTACCGGGGCCAGCAGCGGTATGGGCGTCATCTATGCCCGGGAATTGGCCCGGGCCGGTTGCGACCTGCTGCTCGTCAGCAACCAGGAAGAACTGTTGGCGAAAGTGGCAGAGGAACTGGCCGGTGCTT
>CAMJRT010000210.1 GCA_946408295.1 uncultured Bacteroidales bacterium | reverse complement strand
TTGCGCAGACCAATCGCGAAATCAGCGGTCTGGACAACCAGTTGGCCCGGCGCCGCAAGACCGCCGAACAGATGCGCCAGCGCGTGGATACGCTCGATAAGTATTATTCCCGCCTGCTCGTGAGCGCCTACAAAAGCCGCAATATGAGTTCGTGGTATGTCTATATCCTGTCGAGTGAGAGTCTGGGCCAGGCCTACCGCCGCTACAATTACTTCAAGAGCCTGTCGGACAATCTCAAGGCGCAGGCCGTCGAACTCAAGCAGGCCCGCAGCGAGTTGCAAGTGGAAATGGACAGCATCGCCGTGCTGAAACAACAGCAGCAAGTCCTTCGCAATCAGCAGCAGGCCGATTTGAACCGCCTCAAAAAGGAAGAAAGCAACTACAACAGCCAGATCAAGAGCCTCAATAAAAACAAGAAGAAATATACCGCCGAACTTTCCCGCAAGCGCAGGGAGGTGGAGAAACTGGACCGGGAAATCGAACGCATCATCAAGAGCGCGACAGTCCCCTCCTCCGGCAAGAAATCGCCCTCCCAGCCCATCGACTATGTGTTGGACGGGGAATTTTCCAAAAACAAAGGCAAATTGCCCTGGCCCGTTGAAGGCTCCGTCGTGGAAACCTACGGCCAACACTATCATCCCGTGTTCAAAAATGTCAAACTGCCCTTCAACAAGGGAGTCAATATCGCCGCGAACGAAGGTGCGACCGTCTGCTGCGTGTTTGACGGCGTCGTGTCCCAAGTGGTGATGATTCCCGGCTACAACCTCTGCGTGATGGTACGCCACGGCAACTATTTCACCTTCTATTGCAAACTCAAAAGTGCGCAGGTCAAGCAGGGGGACAAAGTCAAGACGCATCAGGCGCTCGGTACGGTAGACACGATGGCCGGCTCCACCCTCCTGCATTTTGAACTTTGGAAAGGCCAGCAGCACCAGAATCCTGAAAATTGGTTAAGATAATATGAAAATCAGAGTCTTGGACATTATTGAGCAGACGATGGCCGACGGCCCGGGCTTGCGTACTTCCATCTATTGCGCCGGCTGTGCGCACCATTGCGAGGGCTGCCACAATCCCCAGTCCTGGGACTTCAAAGGGGGGAAGGAAATGGAGGTGGACGACCTGGTGGACCTGGTGGAAGCTGACGAGTTCAGCAATGTCACTTTCAGCGGGGGAGACCCGCTTTATCAGGTGGAAGCCTTCACCGAACTGGCCCGCAAAATCAAGGAACGCACCGGCAAAAACATCTGGTGCTATACCGGTTTTACCTACGAAGAAATCCTCGCAGACAAGCGCCTGTCCCAGATTCTGCCCTATATCGACACCCTGGTGGACGGCCCCTTCATTATGGCCCTGCGCGACACCCATCTGCTCTTCCGGGGCAGTTCCAACCAACGCATCATCCACCTGACCCCGCTGCCCGACGATGACATTCCCGGCACCGTTCCCCTGGTCAAACCGAGGTAATTCCAATTTTTTTTCTTATTTTTGCCCGAAATAGAATTTTTGTAAATAAACCGGATATGAAAAAACATTTGACACTTTTGGCGCTGGCTTGTCTCTTGGTGACGAACGCGTTTGCTCAGCAATCTGATGCACAGAAGGAATGGGTCCCTACCCACGAGTTCCACGTCGACCTCTTCGGGGGTTTCTCGAACCTCAATTACAAGGTGGACCCCAATTTTGTCAACGTAAAGTATAATTGGACGGATGCGTTGGCCGGCGGCCTCGGTTTCGGTTACACCTGGCACGCCAACGACTGGTTCGGTATTACGACCGGTGTCGAGTTCGCGCTGTACCGGGGCGGGTTTACGGCCTCCGACTATGCGTTCTCTCTGGTGGATATGAAGCGTGATTTGGGCGCCTACGCCGCCATTTCCTGGGCCGATAACACGGCAGGAACTATGATTGGAATGCGAACCCCCTGCATATGGAACGGCGTTTCATTTAATGAAAAACAGACGGTCTATGCGGCGCAGATTCCCATTATGTTCCAGTTTATGGCTCCGCTCAACGACCGGAAATCCCATCATTTCTATGCGGCCCTGGGCGCAAAAGTCGGCTTCAATGTCTATGGCGATTTCAATCGTTCCGACATTGCGAGCAACCGACCGGGCGTGGAAGCAACACCTACCCATTCGATAGCCGGCAGTGGCATTTATTTCGGCCAAGAAGCTTACATCTTGCCGGATGATGTTGATAAAAAAAACACCGATTTCGTGTCAAAGACTGTGTTTTATGATGCCAATGGACAGGAGATTCCTTGGGGCGCGGTCAACCGCAATCAGAAAGTAAATAAGGACTTGACATATTTCTTGGGGGAAGATGTAGACCATTGGACCAGCCCTCAATTTGCCTCCAGCGGCAAGTTGAACTTGGAACTGCTTCAGGTGCTGGCTTCCGTCGAGTTGGGCTTCCGTTGGGGCCTCGGCAAGGGACTGGGCCTCTACACCGGTTTCTATTTCGACTATGGTTTTATGCCGATGCTGAAAGCGTCCAACCGCTTCTTTACTTATTCAAGCACGAAGGATCCGAGTCCGACGGGTGGTGTGTATTATCACAATCCTGCTCTTTATGGCGGAAGTATGTTGGAAAGCACCTACGATGATGAGGGCCAGGTGTTAAGTGCGGAAGGTCAATGGTCTTGGGATCCCAAAAATGCGAGAACGGACCTGCCCATCGCTTCCCGGCTCTCCAATGTCGGCGCCGGTCTGAAGTTGAAACTCGCCTTCGGTTCCACCAAAGCCAAGCCGGCTCCCGAGCCGATTATCCAATATGTGGAGCGCATCGTGCGGGACACCGTCACCGTGGTCAATACGGTTATCCAGAAAGATACCGTCACCAACACGGTGGTCGTGCGGGATACCGTCACCGTCATCAAGGAAGTCCCCGTGGAGATCAAGAAGGTGATGACCGACCTGTCCAACTCCCTGTTCGATACGGGTAAGGCCATCATCAAGGACCAGGCGAAAGGCCCCCTCTACACCGTTGTGATGTGGTTGAAGGAGAATCCCAATGCCAAGGTGGAAGTCTCCGGTCACACCGACAATGTGGGCAGTGCCGCCTCCAACCAGAAACTCTCCGAAGCCCGTGCCAAGGCCGTCTATGATTACTTTGTCGCCAACGGCGTGAGCGCCGAGCGCCTGTCCTATGTCGGCTATGGTATGAATCGCCCGATTGCCCCCAATGACACGCCCGAAGGCCGTCAGCAGAACCGCCGTGTGGAACTCAACCTGGTAGAATAAGATGGCGCGCCGGATACGACCTATTTTCCTGCCTTTGCTGCTGATTGCCGCTTTGTTGTCGGCCGCCTCGTGCGTAAGCGTCAATAATCTGCGGCAGATGAACCTGCGTT
>CAMJRT010000209.1 GCA_946408295.1 uncultured Bacteroidales bacterium | reverse complement strand
CCGGCGTAAAATGACGGATGTATTGATTCTGCGTATAGACGGGATAGACCACATTGGTGCGCAAGATGGCCAGGAAACGTTGCTGGGCTTCTGCAAACCGCTCTCCCTGGGGAAGGATATCGGGCAGACACTCAGACGGTATCTTCTTCAGGCATTGATCAATCTGCGCCTGTTCATCCTTATGAAAGGCAGCCAACACCTCTTCAACTTCTGCTTTACCCCCTTTGGTCAGCATACACCAAATGGTCGTATCCGTTTGCGGTTTCAAAAAGACGGGACGCAGAAATGCGGAAGTAAAAAAGCCCTGCTGATCCCCCCGGAAATACTTGGGGGGATGCTGGTGAACAGCCTTCTTCATAAAAACATCCAAGTCCGAATTGTCAAATAGACGAACCTCGCTAATCGGGAAATTCCAGGCCAATCCGTAGAAATCTTCGGCGTCCTCATACTTGAGAATATACTCCCCTTCTCCTCCGGACTGAACGGGACGGAAAAGTCTTACGCGTGGAATCAACTTCACATCTTCGCCTTCCACAAAGGCATCCAGACGCAATTTAGCGTCGGAAAGAATCTGCAAATCCATGTGACCGGACAATTCGCCCAGCGGATAGAGCGCATACTCGCCGGTTCCCTGCGCCTTGACCTCGTTTCCATTAATAAGAAGTGTAAAGTCCTTTCCCGACGGAGCGCAAGCCAGCAGACTCAGTTTATGGGTTCCTTCCGGAAGAACATAGGACAATTGGTCTCCCGATGTACCGGATGTCTCGATGACGCCCCCCGACAGAGAATCCGAAGTCCGTTTTTCTCCACGCAGCCACCCGTCATATACGAGATGGTACTGATGGGTTCTGACGGCAGGTTCATACGAGAGATAATCACGAGCCAACAAACAGTAGGACGCGCCTTGAAGCATTCTTGCGGGAGCATCATCCGCATAATGGAAAGAAGATACTCCCTGCAAAGAAAGATTCTGCGGAAGTTCGGTACGATTGACGCATTGAAGCTCTAAAAGGACATGACGGTCATCGGCCACGTGATAGGTTGCGTCGACATAGACCCTGTCTTTCCATTCAAGTTCATAACGGTAAGTGATCTCCGTCATGTCTTTGTTGACCCTCCACGGATGGCACCCGCACTCATAGATGAGACTGGGAATCATATAAGTCCGGCGATAAAAGCCCGGGACCACTGTAAAATCAAAACGCGTACCCGAAGCCATATCGCCGATATGGGAGATACCCGCATATTGCTTACTATAGGGGCCCCATGCCCCCAACGTAGTCACATCATGGGAGTTTAACAACAAGGCTCCCGAGAACAAAATACCAAACAAAAAGGACAGCATTACTCTTTGGATTTTTCAGGCCATGTATCGGTGCGGAACGGTCCTACAGGAATACCCGATCCGTTCTTCAGCACACCGGGGGCATAGTTATGAAAGATATAACGGATGGATGCGGGAACGGGAACTTCGGGACAAGTCAGTTCAACGGTATCATATCCCCGCATTACCCGGGCCTTGGCCGGATAAAAGACACGGTCCTCGCCCGCCATTTCGAAGCCCTCGAAATTTTGGTTGACCGGGCCTAACCCGCAATCATTATCTTTAAAATAAAGCACGACACGATCGGGAAACACTTCCATTCTGTCATAACGAGGTGCGGCCGCACCCTGCAAGGCCTTGCCATAAGTCTTTTTCAAAGCCAACAATGCCAGGCGACGGCCAACTTCCTGCTTTTTGCGCGGGTGGATACACCACTCTTCACCGATGTCCGCCGTCGTCGCCATTCCGCAATAAGGAATCATATCCAGGCTCTTTTCCTGCGCTTCCATCAAAAGGGCTGCAGTCTCGCCTTCCGGCTCGGCCCTAAAGGCATAAGGAGCGATCTGGACAAAGTAGAACGGCATCTTCTCATTCTGCCAAAGTTCCCGCATCATCGCCACGTATGACGCCTGCAGGCTGGCGTATTTCATACCGTCGCCCCGATTCGATTCTCCCTGATACCAAATCCAACCTTTGACCGTGTAAGGAATCAGCGGATGCACCATCCCGTTGTAAAGGGTAGCGCCTTTATATTGAGGCAATTTAGGCATAGGATCCATATCCAGATGCGACAAGTCCGTGGTCGGAAAATCTCTCGAAAGCACTTCCCGGCTCATCCACGGTTCGATGCCGGTCCCGCCCCAATCTGCAATGAGTATTCCTACCGGCACGCCCAATGCTTTCTGGATGTCGCGAGCAAAGAAATAGGCTGCGGCGCTGGTATTAGCAACAACATCCGCCTCATTTTCCAGCCAGATCGCGTCACAATCATCCTTAGGGGTTGCCGAGACACATTTCTTGACCGTACACATCCGCAAAGGGAGTTGTTTGTCCGCCCCAAGGATGGCGTCAAAAGCACCTTCGACAGGCTGGCCTTTCAACCCCTTGACCGGCATTTCCATATTGGACTGGCCGGAGCAGAACCAGACTTCGCCCACCAGAACATTGGAGAAAGTCCGTTTTTTCCCATCAGATACGACGATGGAATAAGGGCCTCCGGCGTCAGGAGTTTGTATGCAAGCAGACCATTTTCCCTCTGCATCCGCCTGTACGCTCACCGTCTTTGCTCCTTTCCAGGAAGGACGGATGCTCACCTTCGCACTCGCTTGGGCCTTTCCCCAGAAAGCGACATCGCTCTGCTGCTGCAGAACCATATTGTCGCTAAAAACAGAAGGCATCCAAACCTCAGCCCGCAAAAGAAATGCTCCGCATAGGAACGCCAGACTCAACAAAATCCATCTTTTCATATCAATCATTTTTTAAGGTAAGCGCTTCGGTATCCTCGGGCGTCACAGGCAAGATCTGTCCATTGACCGAGACGTTTTCGAAACGGACAGATTCCGTATTGAGAAGGATATAAGGCGTATTGCAAGTATCCAGTTGGATATTTTTGAGCCGGACATCGTGAATGGGGCGTCCCTTCACGCCAACGGCGTAAAAACCGCAATCATCGGACTTCACGCCGTGTACATTCGATATTTCGAAGTTCTCGAACAACGTCGGATAATTGCCTCCCCGGCCTCCGTGATAATTGTTTTCAAAACGGATGAAAGCCGTCCGTACATGGTCTACGGAAATATTGTCCACCCAGACATTGCGGATAAAGCCGCCCCTGTCCAAGTTAGACTTGAAATAAATGGCCGTATGACAATCCCCCACATGTACATTGTACATATAGACATTTTCCACTCCGGCCGCCATCTCGCTTCCAATGCAAAGTCCGTTGCAACGGGACGAAAAATTACAATTGCGGATAACGATGCCGGCGGTTTTTTGCCCGATGCTCCAGGCATCTTGATCCCGGCCGGCCTTGATGGCGA
>CAMJRT010000208.1 GCA_946408295.1 uncultured Bacteroidales bacterium | reverse complement strand
AACTCGTGCTTTTTGTTTTTGCGATCGCGGTATGCGTAAGTCAAACCTTTCTCATAGGTATTCTTCGCAACAGTCCAAACATTTTTCCTGGAAAGGAAGTTACCGCGGGTTCTCTTGAGAATTTTTTTGCGGCGGGCCCTGGAGGCCACGGAGTTAACACTTCTAGGCATAAATTTAACTCTTTAATGATTTTACATACCCAACAAAGCTTTGACTCTGCGCTCCTGAGCGTGCTCAACGAGAGCGAAGTGGGTCAAATTTCTCTTCTGCTTTTTGGTCTTCTTGGTGAGAATGTGGCTGTGATAAGCGTGTTTTCTCTTCACTTTTCCCGTTCCGGTAAGCGTAAAGCGCTTTTTGGAACCGGAGTTGGTTTTCATTTTTGGCATAATAGTTAAATTTTAGTTATACAATTTTCTCTCACGAGATTATTTCTTTTTAATCGGTGCCATCATCATGATCATCCGCTTTCCTTCCAGTTTGGGCATCTGCTCGGCGCGTCCCACCTCTTCCAATTCGACCGCAAAACGGAGCAGCAGTTTTTCGCCCTGGTCGGCATACACGATGCTGCGACCCTTGAAAAACACCGAAGCCTTCACCTTGTCGCCCCCTGAGAGGAACTCCTTGGCGTGCTTGAGTTTAAACTGGAAATCGTGCTCGTCCGTGTTGGGGCCGAAACGGATTTCCTTGATGACAATCTTCGCGGAATTGGACTTCATCTCCTTGGCTTTCTTCTTCTGCTGATAGAGATATTTCTGATAGTCCAATACCTTGCATACAGGAGGGTCCGCTTTCGCACTTATCTCCACCAAATCCAACTCCAATCCTTCAGCGATCTTCAAGGCCTCTGAAAGGGGGTAGATACCCTGTTGAGGGATATTGTCACCGACCAGCCGGACCTGCGGTGCGGTAATTTCCTCGTTGATTCTCAGTCCGTCATCCTCCGATTGGGCGGGATGAGGTCCCTGAACGGGTCTGGGTCTGGGGGCCATAGGCCGGGGACCCGGTTTGTACGGTGTTGCGATAAAAAAAATCCTCCTATATTTAGTTATACATCATATTCTTAAGACAACTGACCATTGATTTCATCCAACAGCAATTGCTTAAATGCTTCTTGTGTCATTACGCCCAAATCTTTCCCTCCCTGACGGCGGACGGAAACGGTGCCGTCAGCCTGTTCTTTCTCCCCTACAATCGCGAGGAAAGGAATACGTTTGAGCTCATTTTCACGGATGCGCTTGCCGAGCGTCTCGTTGCGATCATCCATTGAGGCGCGAATTTCGCAATTATTCAGGAAATTACAAACTTTTTTTGCATAATCTGCAAATTTTTCGCTCAAAGGCAGCACATTTACCTGGTCCGGAGCCAGCCAAAGCGGGAGTTTTCCGGCGGTATGTTCGAGCAGAACGGCGACAAAACGCTCCATCGAGCCGAAGGGGGCGCGGTGAATCATCACGGGGCGGTACTTGGCTCCGTCGCTGCCGGTATATTCCAGTTCGAAGCGCTCGGGCAGGTTGTAGTCCACCTGGATGGTACCCAACTGCCATTCGCGTCCAAGGGCATCCTTGACCATAAAGTCGAGTTTGGGACCGTAGAAGGCCGCTTCGCCCGTTTCCACCACGGTGGGCAGGCCTTTTTCTGCAGCCGCTTCCTGAATGGCGCGTTCGGCCCGCTCCCAATTCTCGTCGGTACCGATGTATTTGGTCTTGTTCTCCGGGTCGCGCAGGGAGACCTGGGCTTTGTAGTTCTGGAAATCCAAGGTCTTGAACACATATAATATAATGTCGATGACCTTGCAGAATTCTTCTTTGATCTGGTCGGGACGGCAGAAAAGATGGGCGTCGTCCTGGGTGAAACTGCGCACGCGGGTCAGGCCGTGCAACTCGCCGCTCTGCTCGTAGCGATAGACGGTGCCGAACTCGGCCAGACGGACGGGCAGGTCTTTGTAGGAACGGGGTTTGCTGCGGTAGATTTCGCAGTGGTGCGGGCAGTTCATCGGCTTGAGCAGGTACTCCTCTCCCTCCTGCGGGGTGGTGATGGGACGGAAGGAATCGGCGCCGTAGTGGGCCCAGTGTCCGCTCGTCACATACAAATCCTTGCTGCCGATATGCGGGGTAATCACCTGGTCGTAGCCGTAGGATTTCTGAATCTTGCGCAGGAACTGCTCCAAGCGGTCGCGCAGGGCGGTGCCTTTGGGCAGCCACAGGGGCAGGCCTTGTCCGACCCGCTGCGAAAAAGTGAAGAGTTCCATCTCGCGGCCAATCTTGCGGTGGTCGCGTTTCTTGGCCTCCTCAACGAGGGCCAGGTATTCGTCCAGCATCGATTTCTTGGGGAAAGTGATGCCGTAGATACGGGTCAGTGTCTGGCGGGAAGAGTCCCCTCTCCAATAGGCGGCGGCAATGGCCGTGAGTTTGACCGCCTTGATCATCGAGGTGTCTTTCAAGTGCGGGCCCCGGCAAAGGTCGGTGAACTGTCCGTTCTGGTAGAAGGTAATCGTTCCATCCTGCAGGGCCTCGATGAGTTCGCATTTGTACTGGTCACCTTTGGCCTTGAAATTGGTGAGGGCGTCTGCTTTGCTCACCTCGGTGCGCACGAAAGTCTCTTTGTTACGCGCGAGTTCGAGCATTTTATCCTCAATCGCCTTGAGTTCGGCTTCGACGAGTTGGTGACCGCCGAAATCCACATCGTAGTAAAATCCGTTTTCAATGGCGGGGCCGATACCGAACTTGATGCCGGGGTAGAGACTTTCGAGGGCTTCTGCCATCAGGTGGGAAGAGGAATGCCAGAACACTTTCTTGGCCTCGGGGTCCTCCCATTTGTGCAGACGGATGGATGCGTTCTCCCGAATGGGACGCATCAAATCATATATTTCACCCTTTCCGGTGACGTCAGAAGCGGGAATAACGGTGGCCGCCAAGACCTGTTCTGCCAATCTCGGACTGATGCTCATCGCAATATCGAACGCATTGACTCCTGCTTCAAAAGTCTTGACGCTTCCGTCGGGAAAAGTAATCTCAATCATATCCAAACTCATTAAGCGCGCAAAGGTACGAAATTTTTACTTATATTTGTAAAATTCTTTTCTGTATATGGAATTACTCGACAGCAAAACCCTTCGTTCGGAAGGCGCCAAGGCCGGACTTGTGTTCGGGACCATTTCCGGCGGATATATCTTTCTTTCCCAATGGCTGAGCGGGATGGGGGACGCCGGCGGTATCATCAATCTTATCCTTCAAATGGGCAAAATCATCGGTTTGATTTTCCTGATGCGGCATTATATGATCGCACTCAACACCATTTACGATGAGGTGGACCGGCGCCAGACCTTCCGATTCGGCTTGTACACCGCCTTTTTCTCCGCCCTGATTA
>CAMJRT010000207.1 GCA_946408295.1 uncultured Bacteroidales bacterium | reverse complement strand
GAGAACGGACGGAATCTTCGCATCACATCACCACAGAAGGAATTCACCACGGCCGCGGCACCGGTTGTACCGGTTCCGGAAATCGCCTATGTGACTGTTTCTGAAATCACATCTTCCGGAGCCCGGCTGATTGCCGCCGTGAATTACGATTTCCCTCTCAGCCAAGTTGGGTTCATCGTCCGGGCGCAGGGCGCCGACAGGACCACAACCATCGTGGCTGAACTGGAAGGGCACGGTTTCACTTGCACATTAACCGATCTTGACAATAGTCGCGTCTATTTTTTTAAAGCCTTTGTGGAATCGGAATCGGGCATCCGCGTCGAATCAGAGGAGCAAACGTTCACGACGGCCGATGAAGTAGATCCGATTCAATTTATCAGCGTAAAGGCCACCCAGATCGATCAGGATGGCGCTCTGCTGATCGCATCGCTCAGTTATGCCCAGTCCCCCACCTCCGTGGGATTCCTGATTCGGCCGGCGGAAGAAGAGGAAGAATTCCTCCTGACGACCACGCTTGATCAAGAGAACAATCTCTTCATCCGGGAGGTCAGCGGGCTGAAGCCCGGCACGAAATACGTTTTTCAAGCCTTCGCGGATTGCGCCGGCCACGACCGTTTCTTTTCCGACATCAAACATTTTGAGACCCTTTCATCCGATCCGGATCCGGACCCGGACCCCGAGTACGTTACGATTCCGGACGACCACTTCCGCGAGTGGGTCTTGTGGCGGTACGATTTAGACCGGGATGGGAAATTGAGTCTCGAGGAAGCGGCGCTCATTGAGACCGTGGAACTGAATACCGACGAAACGGCTTCAGTGGAAGGCATCCAAATGTTCCCCTCGCTGAAAAAGCTGCACGCGGAAGGAACCCGGGTCAATGACAGCGGTCTGGGGCAACTCACCACCGTGGACGTCTCGGGCAATCCCGAGCTTCGGTCCATCTTTATCCAGCACAACCAGATCGATACCCTGAATCTGCGCAGCGCCGTCAAACTGGAGATCGTGGATTGCGCCGTCAACAAACTGCGGAGCATCGACCTGTCGATGCAAAAACGCGTTTACCTGCTCAACGTATCATACAATCAGATCAAGACGCTTGATCTCAGCGGACTCCCCCTGCTGGTCGAAGCCCACTGCGAATCGCAGCCGCTCGAAACCCTTACCCTCGACAATCCGGAACTAGTCTACCTCGACTGCAACCGGACCCACCTCAGCACCCTCAACCTGACCAAATGTCCCAAGGTCAACACGGTAGACTGCTCCGAATGCCCCTATCTGAAGACCATCTATCTCGTCAAGGGGCAGACGATCGGGGTGTTGCGGTGCAGCCAATCCGTCAATATCGTCTATCTATGAAACAAACGCCCGAAATCGAATTCCTGCTGAGCGAAGTATCCCGGCAATTCGGCAAACCCGTCAACACGTCGTCGGCCTTTGAGCACCTGGCGCTGGATGTGGAAGCGCGCACAGGCGAGCGCCTTTCTGAATCGACGCTCAAGCGCATCTGGGGTTATGTGAGCCTCAACCCCAAGCCGCGCGCATCGACCCTCGACATCCTGGCCCGCTACACGGGGCGGGAGAATTTCCGGCGCCTGTGCCTGGAATTGCAGGAGACATCCGCGTTTTTCGCGGCAGAATCGGTGCGGAGCGCCGATCTCAATGAGGGGGACGTCGTCATCCTGGGCTGGATGCCGGACCGGCGCGTGGAACTTGTTTATCTGGGCAACATGCAGTTCGAAGTCCGCGATGCCGGCACTTCGAAACTGCGGCGGGGCGACCGGTTCGAGGCCACAGCTTTCCTGCGCGACCAGCCGCTTTACCTGCCTGGCGTGGAGCGGGACGGCGCGATGCTGCCCGCCTACGTAGCGGGGCGCTCGCGCGGGCTCACGTTGTTGGAAACCTACTGATTCTTGTCGAAAAGATCGGTGGCCTGGCGGAAGAGGTCATCAATGGTCGAAGGGTCTGTGATCAGCGTCTCCCCGGCGAGGGTATCGGCGGGCGGGAGCGGGTCCAGCTCGGGCGCGGGATGCTTTTCCGAATAGAGGAGCAGGATGGCGGCCAAACCGACCACAATCACGGAAAGCAAGCCCCAAATCCACTGTTTTGACTTGCGCTGCAGGGCTTTGCGAAGCGAGACGATATCTTTGTAGCGAAGATTCGGATCCAATTGCGTGCATTTGCGCACCACGGCGGCATTGCGCGGCGCCAGCAGGGCAATCACCTTGCCCAGGGAGAAGATGTCGGCCCGGCAATCCACGGGACGGCCGTCGAGGAGTTCCGGAGCGGCGAACGATTCGGTGCCGGCCGGGTTCTTGAAGATGCGGTGGCTGTCGGTGTCCGAAAGACCGAAGTCAATGAGTTTGACATTGTTGCCGTTGTTGGTGACCAGGATGTTCGAGGGCTTGATGTCGCGATGAATCACCTGCCGGTTGTGCAGGTATTCCAGTGCGTCGCAGAGCTGGCCGATCAGTTTTTCGGACAGGTCCTGAGCGGGGACGCCCTGCTCCAGCAGCGAAGTGAGCGTCCGTCCGTCAATCCATTCCATTTCAATGGCGTTGCCCAGTTCCGGCAAAAAGCAGAAGCCATACACCTCGCAGATATTCGGATGCGAGAGGGCGTAACCGATTTCGAACTCCTTGCGCAAGAGGCTTTCGTAGGGTTGCTTGCCACGGTATTCCGGCTTGAGCGCCTTGTAAACGCGGAAGCGGCCTCCTTTGTCGAAGCGATAGAGCAGACTCCATCCGCCCGCTGATTGATGAATCAATTCGGGTGCGGAAGTATGGTTTTCGACCAACTGTCCGTGGGCGTCGAAAAATCCGGAATCTTCGTCCATCGCTTTGCTTGATTTTGTAAAGATACTGAATATTTTGTTACTTTTACGGCTCAAAAATGGTTCAAATCGTAAGATATCTGCTGGTCGCGGCGATTTGTCTGATACTGGGACGTGCCACCGCTTTCGGGCAAACCGACTGGGACGCAGTGCTCGACCGTTACGAGCACATCTCGGAGCAATGCCTGGAATTGCGCGCGAAAGTCGTCTCCGGCGCTGCCGTGGCCGACCGTTCGCTCGCCGGCTTGCTGCAGGAACTTTCGCAGTTGAAAAGCACACTGCAAAGCGCTTCCGGCAAGATGAGTCCCGCCCAGCGCAAGCGCTTCGCCCGCATCCGCGACGAATACGCGAGGACCGTTGGCGGCTATGCGCCCCAACAGAAATCAAAGCCGGAAACCGGAAAACCGGAAACGGAAATCGCGCAACCTAAGCCAGTGACTCGAGTTCCGCGCCAGAACACATTCATTCCGAACCGACGCCTGGCGCTGAATGAGGTCCAGCATTTAGCCGTGCGCTGCAGCGCCCCTTCCCTATCTCCCAAGGCGATTTCTCT
>CAMJRT010000206.1 GCA_946408295.1 uncultured Bacteroidales bacterium | reverse complement strand
CACATACCGGCCGCCTATGTACCGGACATTGGGCGCCCAGGTGCGGGAGCCGTCTCCGAGCCAGTCCGGCTTGTCGCCGCCAAAGGCATCGCACACGAAAGTCCAGTTCACAAGGTCCGTGGAACGATAGACCGGAATGTAATAATTGCTATTTTGCGTAGAATAGGCATAGAAGTATCCCGTTCGCTCCCGGTCGTCGAATACATCGGGATCGGCACAGTTGTTCCGGATGACCGGATTGGTGTAATAGATGGCTTGGAAGCCTCCGTCTCCGGGCTTTTCGGGCCGCTCGTCACGGCTTGTCCTGCCACAGGAGACCGGCAACAGGACAAGCGCCAGCAAAAAAAGTCTCATCATATTATTATCCTTTTTAATCAGCCCATCCCGGATTCTGGGTCAGATTCGGGTTCATTTCCCGCTCTTTGGCAGGAATGGGCCATACTTCCACATATTCGCCCAGGGAATACCACGTGTAGGTCGTCTCTCCCCAGACCTGCATCAGGCCGTTGGTACCGATGGCGCCCCACTGGCCGGAAGAGCGGTCGCGGAACTTGCGGTCATACCACACGCCCCAGCGCAGTTCGTTGAAGTACATTGAAAATTCGCCGCCCAGTTCCCAGTAGAACTCGTTGCGGATGCGCTCGCGCATATCGTCTTGTCCTGCGACCGTCGTGGCCGGGAAGCCGGATGTATTGAGCAGCACGTGGCCGGCACGCTCGCGCACCTTGTTGACCCAGGTCACGGCCTCGCCTGTACGGCCCAGTTCGTTGAGACATTCGGCACGCCGGAGAAGAATCTCGGCGTAGCGGCACAGGATCTGGTCTTCCTCATAGACCCAGCGGACGGTGTTCTCCAGACCTTCGGGGACATATTTGCGCCACAGGTAATAGTACTTGGAGTTGGTGTCGGTCCGGATGTCATAGGGATCGCCCGCATCCAGGACATAGGGCCAGCGGAGGGTAAAATCATAGGCTACGCCCGAAATACCGCCGTTATACACGGCATAAGGCGTGATGACGGACATTTCCAGACGGGGGTCCCGGTTGTCGTAAGCGGCTCGGATGCGGGCTTCATTGCCGGTCGTCAGGTACCGGGACATATCCGACCCGTATTCGGTCATTTTGCTCCGCTGCGCGGCTGTCATATTGTCGCGCAGGAAGAATACGCTGCGCTCGACAGGCGTCATACTGTGCCAGCCGGGGCAGAAATCCTCCCAGTCAAACTTGCTGCCGTCCGCCATCTCGAAGGACTCGACCCAGGCGGGATTGGGCAGATAGTTGTTCCAGGCACCGCTGGTGACCGCCGTAACGCGGTTGCCGAAGAGCACGGCGCGGGGATTGCCCATGCCGGGCTGCTGGGTACATTGGATGGAGAAGATAATCTCGTCGCACTGCTCGTTGGCCGGCTTGAAGAGTTGTTTGAAACTGTTGGCGCCGGCACCGGTGTAGAGGGCGTATCCCAGTGCCTCGACGGCCTCGAAATCCGAGAGGGCCTGCGTATAATGAGAAGAAGCCTGGGCAGCATCCCGGGCGGCCAGCCACAGGTACGCCTCGCCGCGGTAGGCGTAGGCCGCCCCTTTGGTCACACGGCCGTAATCGACATCCCCGGCCCTGTATTTGCCCGGCAGGTTCGGTTCTGCGATACAGGCGTCCAAATCTTCGATGATGGCATACCACACCTCCAGTTCAGAAGAACGCGCCCGCGTTGCCTTGGAGATGTCATCGATATATTCCAGATAAACCGGAACACCCCGCCAGCGCACGTTGAGCTGATAGTACGCATAGGCCCGCAGAAAACGGGCTTCCGCCTTGAGCCGGGCTTTCTCTCCGGCTTCCATATCCGGGACCCCGTCTATGTGGGAAATGACATCGTTGGCCCGGAAGATGAAGGTGTAATAGAATTTGAAAATGCTGGAAAAGGTCACGCTGGACGGCATCGCATCCCCGTAGATGTTGTGCTGGTTTTCATACCAGTTTTTGTCGGTATCCATCACGGAAGAGTAGGCATCGTCCTGCACGCGCCAGTTATCCTCGCCGCTGGTGGTGCTGTGGCGGTCGTAAAACGAGTTGTACACACCCAGCACGGACTGACGGGCCAGCGTAGCGTTTTCCCAAACGCTGACCATTTCAATGGCCTGCGTGGATTTGAAGTCCATCGGGATACAGGAAAGGGCGGAAACGGAAACCAGGACCGCCAAGCAAAGGAAATAAAATATCTTTTTCATATCTCGACGTATTTAGAAGGTTATATTGACACCTAAGGCCCATTGACGGATGGTGGAATAGCCGCTGGTCGCCCGCATCTCCGGATCCATCCCCGAAAAGCCGGTAATGGCAAAAAGGTTTTCACCGGAAGCGAAGACTCTCAGTTTCTGCATCTTCACATAATCCGTCCATTTTTTGGGAAGGGTATAACCCAAAGACACACTGCGGAGTTTGAGGAAATCGCCTTTCTCCAGGTGCACGGAAGAGACGGCGCTGCTCTGACTGCTGGACAGGTTGGCCAGGCGGGGGCGCGGGGAATTGATATTTGTGCGGGGATCGGACGGATTTTTCGGGTCGAAGAAATAGTGGTTGTCCGCCACCGTCTGCGGGATGGCGTAGCCATAGGTGGTGGAACTGGAATTGCTGGCCAGTCGGTAGTAATAGATGCTGAAACCCGCGGCTCCGCTCCAGTTCATCGAGAAATCGATTCCCTTCCAGCCCAATTCAAACTGGAGGCCATAATAGAACTTGGGTGTAGTGGACACATCTTGGAAACGGGCGTCGTAACTCGTGCCATACAAGCCGTCGCCGTTGCGGTCTGCATAGATATATTCACCATACCATATCTTGGACTTGTCGATGCCCTGCGAGGGATAGAAACTGTACCCTTGCGCCATCATCGCCTTGAGCCAAAGCATATCGTTGGGGGTACGGATCATACCGTCCACGGGGCCGCCGTCCTTGTCAACCGTACCGTCCGCAAGCCAGTAAGTGCCGCTCCCCTGATAGACATCCATCATATAATACTCATTGATCTGATGCCCTTCGATGATGCGGGTGGTCGTTCCGGTCGAAACATCGCCGATATTCGTCTTCCATACCGGGGTACCCGTCCCGGGGTCGGTTTCCCAGCCCTCCTGAAGCCTGCCTTTATACTTGCTCACCCAGTTTTTATTGAAAGTAAAATTGCCCCGGACAGCATAATAGAAAGCGGATCCGATGCTGTCGCGCCAGCCCAGTTCGAGTTCGACGCCCCGGTTGGTCACCTCGGCGATATTCTGCCGGGGAGCGGACGCATTACCCATAACCATAAACATTTCGGGGGTGTAAAGGATGCCCGTGGTCAACTTGTCATACACATCCACACTTCCGCTCAAACGATTGGACAAGAAAGCGAAATCCAGGGCCAGATTGGTGACGGCAG
>CAMJRT010000205.1 GCA_946408295.1 uncultured Bacteroidales bacterium | reverse complement strand
TGCACTGTACTTTTTTCTCCCCGTACAGTGTCAACTTTTTTCAGTTCAAGTCAGAATGGCCATTGCCGGGGAATGTTGTAGTCCGCGAAGACTTCCCGGCGGGTTGTGCAAGTGTCTAGGCCTGTGATGGGATTATGCCCCAATTTCTCATATTCTCTCCAATAGACTCCGACGCCGCGCCGCTGCCAGATGGGCAGGTTATTGAAGTTGATGCCGCGTTGGAAAAGAAATTCATTTTTGAAGGCGACACTCTTTCCTTCCAGTTCTTGGGAGGCTTTTTCGGCATCCCATCCTTCCTTCCGCAAGGTCCAATAGCACCAGGAATTGAGGCAGTTGCGGTGAGCGTCTTCCATTCTCCAGTTGAAATAGTCTGCGACCAGTTCGGAGTTGGGCAGGGGAATGATGCGGCAATCAAAGACGGCGGGAAGGCCGATTTGCAGCGAAAAGCGAGCGCTGGCCTCACCCGCGAGGAGGGAGTTCAGTTTGCGGACTTTGCGACCGAAAACCCGGGCGTCCTTGCTGAAAAGCAGAGAAATTTCGTCACTTTGCGTATAACCGCAGACAATTTCCATTCCGGTATTTGCGACCAGTCCCTTCGTCGTTTCTACCATCATTTGGTTGAATCGTTCATCAAACGGCGCTTCGAATGGGCGCAATTCTTTGGTGAGTCGGGTGAAACTCCGACCGTCAATGCGGGCCACAAGATAGTTTTCAGGCGGGATGATTTGGTCGAGCGACTGCTCAAAGGAGCGCATCTTTGCGTCTAATTCATCAAATTTCATCGTCTTGCTGTTCTATATATGGAGAAATGTCGAAACCTTCAGGGGCGATTTGAACAAAAAATATCTCATCGAACCCTTCTTTGCGTGAGGGGAGAACCAATTTGTTGGAGGTCGCTGCGATGGCTTGCGGCGGTACTTTCTCGCCCCGTTCTTCATTCCTTCGGATGCAATCCCGGACGCGGCTCTTGAAGAAGTAGCATTGGACGCAGTATCCCGCCGCTTTCAACTTCGGTAAATACCGCTGGCGGTCTTCCCGGGTGGGATTCGTGTTGTCTATGACAAGGGGACTTCCGTCTAAGATACATTGGTCAAGCAACTCCTGTTCCCGTTTGCGTGAGTGGAGCAAATCCATGCTGATTTGGAAAAAGCCTAGCGGCTTCAACTGCTTCTCGTAGAAGGTCGACTTGCCGCTGGCTTGAATACCCACGAATATAATCGCTATTTTCTGCATAATCCGCGCTGCTATTTATTATAGGTTTCTATGGAAGATATTTTATAATTCGTGTGAGTAGTTGTTTTCTGTGCCTATTTCTTATTTGAGTTGCTCTTTCTTTCCTTGTAATTTTACTTTCATCATATTCTTTTTCAATGATAACTTTATAGGCCTCATTATCAGAGATCTCCATTGCAATTTTTTTTACATCTTCAGATACATTCTGAGGGCAGTTAATTCTCTTGATGTTTTTGACGTAACACATTTTTCTGCATATTTGCCGAACTGTTTCAGGCTTTAGGCAGTAGAACGATGACAAATCAATTTTACTGTCCCCTTTTAAGTATCTCGTTAATATAGTAAAATTTCTCTTTGTGATTGGCTCTTGTGGAATATAAGGATCTAATAAATCTGTTATTTGTTTCATCGTCTTTATAATATGTGCTTCACAATCTAATTCGTATTGTTCCTTTCGCTTTTTCTCTATTCTCCTAATCCAGTTCTTATTGCATGTTATATTTTCAGAAAAAGGAATATCTTCTTCGAAGATTCGCATAATTTGTTGGAAAAGATGTCCATCTTTATCATCATCCTGCGAAACAACTGCGATAGATTCAATGTTGAAATTTAAACCGAATGATAAATTTGCACTGCCAACAAATGCCGTCCATAAACTGTTATTTTCATTATAAAACACGTATACCTTTGGATGAAAGATTTCTTTCGCATTAATAAAATGAACAAAGGAATATTTTTTCAATACATTGTACGCATATCTGGTTTCATCATGCCAACGCATACTATTTTCTATGCCACCAGTTAGGGAGTGCCAACACTTGGTAAGGAAGAGATGTTTGAATTTGTTGATATTGGGTATAATATGACTATATAGATATTCATTGTTAACCCAAGAAACCGCCCACGACCAATTTGTATACTCTTCATTGTTCATCGCGTCTAAAAGCGCATTATAATAGTCCTGGTTTGATATGCTATTTATTATTCTCATATTGGATTTTGTTTAAGTATTTATTCAATTCGCTTTTTTTATAAAATCGGAAAGGCATATCCGGAGAACGCATTTGTTCAAAGAAGCGTTTAATATCTTCATTGGAATAAGAATCTTGATCACAAACAAGAACAGATTCGACATTTCCCCCATCTGAAGTAAATGCGCTATTGGTGAAATTTGCACTCCCAACGAATAGCTTCCAATCTGAATCAGAATTCTCAAAATAGTAAATTTTTGAATGTAGCATAAAATGTTGTTTCCCTTTTCCTTTTAAGAATAGAACTTTTCTTTGATATCTTTCGTTTAAAAGACCAGAAAACTCTTTGACAAAATCAGCGGAGGTTACAAGGCTTATGTTATCAGTCCCGAAAAGACCGGTTACAATACACCTGATTTTAGTTTTATTTTGAACAAGTTTATCATATAAAACATCAGGCTTACCAATCCAAGCAACGGCCCAATAATAATTTTGGTAGTAATCCATACTTTGTTCGAGCATTCGTTTGAGAGTGCTATTGTCGCTTATTATATCAATCATTTCTTTTCTTCTTTTTTATTTTGCGTGCAGAACCATGTCAATCATTCCATATTCCAGGGCTTCGGAGGAGGTCATCCAGAAGTTGCGGTCAGCGTCTTGAAAGATTTTGTCGAAACTCTGCCCGGAATGGTCAGAAAGGATTTGATAGAGTTCCTTCCGGCATTTCTCAATTTCCTGGGCTTCAATCAAAATGTCGCTGGCCTGACCGCGGGCGCCGCCCAAGGGTTGATGAATCATTACCCTGGAGTGGGGCAGGGCGGAACGCTTCCCTTTTTGACCGGCGCACAGGAGTACGGCACCCATCGATGCGGCCATACCGGTGCAGATGGTGGCAATGTCGGGCTTGACAAACATCATCGTGTCGTAAATCCCCAGACCGGCAGACACGCTGCCACCCGGTGTATTCAGGTAGATGGAGATATCGTCCTTGTCGTTGACAGAAGAAAGATAGAGCAGTTGGGCCTGGATGATGTTGGCCACATCGTCATCAATGGCATCTCCCAGAAAAATAATCCGGTCCATCATCAGTCGGCTGAAAACATCCATGCCGACCATATTCAATTTACGTTCTTCGATGATGGTGGGGCTGATGGAATCCATCATTGTGGAATAACCGTAAAGCGTATTGCTGCTGATACCGCAGT
>CAMJRT010000204.1 GCA_946408295.1 uncultured Bacteroidales bacterium | reverse complement strand
GTAGACATTGCCGAAGCAAGGATTGGCCTTGGAGGTGGCGATGGCGTCACCCACTCCGTAGGAATCAATGCAGGCCCCCTGCCGTTCCAGGTCGGCAATCAAGTATTCGTCCAGCGAGTTGGTCGCGAAAATCTTGCACTGCTTGAAACCGGCTTTGTCCAGAATCTGACGAACCTCGGCGGACAGATAGGCCAGGTCTCCGCTATCCAGCCGCACGCCGTACAAGGGCTGGTAATCGTCATTGACGCCGGCCGCCCGGAAAGCCGCGATGGCGTTCTGCACCCCGCATTTGAGGGTGTCGTAGGTATCAATCAAGAGGATGAGCGGTTCCCCTTTGTGGGACTGGATATAGCGATCGAAAGCCAGACGCTCTCCACCTACGCTGCAACCGAAAGAGGTAATGTAACTGTGGGCCATCGTGCCGGTGGAACCGCAGTCCCAGCCCATTCCCGTAAGGATATTGGAAGAGTTGGCACAGCCTGCGATGATGGCGGCCTTAGCCCCGTAGATGGCGGCCCAGGGGCCGTGGGCCCGGCGGGAGCCGAACTCGCTGACGGGCCGGTTGGTGGCCCGGCAGACGCGGGAAGCCTTGGTAGCGACGGCCATCTGATGGTTCATGATGCAGAGCATCGGGGTTTCAAGCACCTGCGCCTCAATCAAGGGGGCTTCGACGATGATGACGGGCTGGGACGGGAAAGCGATTTCTCCCTCCCGCATCGCATACACATTGCCGGTGAATTTCATCCTGGACAAATATTGGCGGAAGGATTTGTAAGCCTCTCCGGGCAGGAATTTCTCAAACCATTCTTCGCTTTTTCCCCCCAGGCCGGCAATCATTTCCAACACCTCGTCGGTGCCGCTTACGACAGCCCAGTTGTTATTTTCGGGAGCCTTGCGGTAAAAAAGATTGAAAACGGCCATCTGGCCGGCCTTTCCGCAATCGAAGAAAGACTTTCCCATCGTGTACTGGTACTTGTCCGAGCAATAAGCGATATCTTCCAACATAAGCCTGGTTTATTACAGGAATGCAAATTTAATCATTTTTTCTATACATTGTCACTCCATCCGCATCGTGGAGGCGGGGTCGACCCGGGAGATGAAAAGAAGCGGAATCTGGAGAATGAGGAGAATGGCGGCAAAAGCGAGGGTATCGAAACCGATCAGCAAGGGCCAGTCGATTTGGGCGGGGATGTAAGAGACAAAGTAACTGGCGGGGTCCAGTTTGAGCAGGTGGAAACGGTCCTGAACCAGGCAAAAGACGATAGCGAGGGCGTTCCCCCAGAGCAAGCCTTTGCAGACGATACCGGTGGAAAGACGCAGATACACGCGGCGGAGTTGCCGGTCGGTCATCCCGAATGCTTTGAGCGTCCCGATGGTGGAAATGCTCTCGAAAAGCAAAATCAGCAGGCCGGAAATCATATTGAAACCGGCGACGATAATCATCAGAATCAGGATGAACACCACATTGGAGTCAATCAGATTGAGCCAATCGAAGATTTGGGGGTAGCGTTCCGTAACGGACTGGCAGTAAACGGGCGTGTCCTCCTCAGTGATATGGCGGAACACCAGACCGCCGATGTCCTCTTTCATTTCCGCCGCCCGGCCAGGATGCTTGAGCCGAATCTCAAAAGCGCCGGTCTGCTCGCTTGTCCACCCCGCGACGCGCTGCATATCTTCCAAAGGCAGATAGACGACCAACTTGTCTTCGGTATCGAGGATGCCTTCGTACACCTGTTCCACCTTGAGGCGGCGGGCTTTGGTCTTTTCGCCCAAGAAATAGACGGTAAATTTGTCGCCTTCTTCAATTTGGAGCAACTGCGACAACTTGCGGGGGATGCGCGCACAACCCGTACTGTCGGCACCGCCGGGGACACCCTTGAACAGTACGCCCTGGATGGCATCGGCCGTTTTGATAATCCCCACTCGGGATATGACCGGAATGAAAGCGCTCACCTCATCGAGGGCCAGGATGGGCTCTTCATAGGCAGGATGGAGGGGAATGGGGCGCTCTTCATCCGACAAGGAATACTGTTGGGGAATAATCTGAATGTCGCCCGAGATGGAAGACACCCCCGCCCGTATTTCCCGGCGGAAGCCCGCCGAAATGGAGACGGCCAGGACAATGATGAAAAAACTCAGGGCGATGCAAACCAAGGGCAAACGTCCTTTGAAGCGGAGTTTCCGCGCGATGAAAGTGGGCGCGCTCATCGTTTGATATCCATTTTAATCCGCCGCGATTTGGGGTAGAGGTTGTTGCAGCGTGTGCCGATATTCTTGACAAAGCCGAGCGGAATGTCTTTGTAGGTCAATAGCAACAAACCCTTGGGTGCGTCCGGCAGGACAAGGCCGTCTCCGTGCAGGAAATTGAGCGCTGTCTGCTTGTCAACGGGCACATTCGGCCAGCGGCTGCGGTCCAGGGCATAACTCGTCGGGCAGTCCGGCGAGGCCGGGGCTTCCACGCGCGGAAGGGCGATGGGGTCGAAAGGTACGCCGCCGGAGGCGGCTATCCCTCCCACTCGATTCGCTCGCGGGCCCCTCCCGCTCACGGTGTCGCGGGCGACACGCCTTTCTCTCCCCATCATCCCATTCCGCGCTTCCTCAACGCTTGCGCTCTTTCCTGCAGTTTCAACAACATCAAGTGTTGCTATCTGATGCAAGAGCGCGCAGAACTGGCCTTCGCCGTGAACGAGCCCGGGAATGAGACGGACGGCGTAGGGGGTTGCATTCGAGCCTGCGGAATTCGCGTTCAGGGCGGTCCAGAGCAGGGTTTCACCCGCTGTTTCAGCGGCGAAGGCCTCTTGGAACATCAGGGTTTTCAAATCAAGGGCCTCAAATGCGCCGCCTTCCAGCAGATGGTTGACACTCCCCTCATTCTCCTGCTTATTATAAGTACAAGTCGAGTAAATCAGATACCCCCCGGTGGCCAAGGCCGGTGCGATGTCATCCAGAATGCTCCGCTGCAGGGCGGCGCACTCCTCCACCTTCTTGGGCGACCATTGTTCGACGGCCTGCGGCTCTTTGCGGAACATCCCCTCACCCGAGCAAGGCGCATCCACGATGATGATGTCGAAATAGTCCGTCATCTGCCCGAGTCGCGCGGCTTGCGTGTTGCAGACCGACACCTGCGGGTCGCCCCAGATTTCCACATTGTTTTTCAAGATGGAGAAACGGTGGGGATTGTATTCATTGGCCAGCAGTTCAAAACCATCCCCGAAAGCCTTGCGCAGCGAAACGGCCGCATCGGTGGTCTTGCCTCCGGGCGCGGCACACAGATCCAGCACGCGCACGGGGCGCTCCGCAGCGATTGTCTGTATGGCCGGAAGTTGGAGTACACGCCGAAGCACCGCCCCTACGAACATCGAGGAGGCATCCTGCACATAGTACGCCCCGGCGTGGAAAAGCGGATGCAAGG
>CAMJRT010000203.1 GCA_946408295.1 uncultured Bacteroidales bacterium | reverse complement strand
GTCAGTGAATGGGGGTCCCGGGGGTCACTTATGTAGTGTTTCCATTCTCCGGTAGTCTTGTTCAGGCGGTAGAGGCCGTTTTCCGTGGAAATCCAGAATCCGAAGCCCGTGTCGGCGAAGTCGGATACATAGGTGTTTTCCGCAAAAATGAGCGAAGGGGCCGCCGGCGTTGATTTCAGGCTGTCTTTTTCTGCGGCGGGAGCTATCTTCCAGAGTTGGTTGCCGATAAAGGTCCAGACGGTGCCATCCCGGTCGGCATCTTTGAAAATGTGATTGACGGGAAGAAATCCGTCGGAACGCATAGAGCGGATGTCTGCCGGCGAACCGTCGTCGTCGAATTCGATGCGATAGAGTTTGTTGCCGAATTTGGTCCAAAGGGCCCCGTCGGCGGCTATGGTTACGTGGGAGCAGACGGACTCTTCCTGCAGGAGGGGAAGAGGTTGCGCCCGTGTGTCGTTTTCCATCGTATTCAGGTCAATGACGTCCAAGCCGCCTTCGGAGGCAACCCAAAGCCGGTGCAGGCGGTCTTCGGCCAGGCTGCGGACGAAATTGCTTTTGACGGAAGGATTCGAAAAACGGTTGAATACGGTCAATTCGTGGCCGTCATAGCGGCACAGCCCGCCGCCCGACGTGGCAATCCACAGGAAACCGTCGGAATCAACAAATGTGTCATCGACATAACTGCTGGGAAGTCCGTTGGCTACGTCGATTTCATATGGGATGTAACGGTTCTTGTGGTAGTCTTGCCCATAGGTGGGCAGGAAGGCCAGCAGCAGGCTGGAGAGCACTCCGTACAATTTTACACCATTAATGTTCATTTTTTAACCTCTTGACACCGCAAATATATCCAAATTTCCTTAAATTTGCCAATAAAACCAAATTGTTAACTTTATGTTGAAGCATTTTCCTCCCTTTTTCCTGCTCTTGGGGATGTCACTGGCCCTTTCGGCCGGTCCCCGTCAGCTTGACATCGATTTGAAACGCCCGGGTGCGGTCATTCAGCCCACGCAGTACGGCATTTTCTTCGAGGATATCAATTATGCGGCAGATGGCGGACTCTATGCGGAACTGGTCAAGAACCGTTCTTTTGAATTTCCGTGTGACCCGCTCCAGGGCTGGAAGGCGTTCGGAAAGGTGGAAGTCCGCACGGACGGTCCTTTCGAGCGCAATCCCCATTATGTCCGCTTGTCCGATCCCGGCCATCCCCACAAATGGAGCGGTATGGACAATGAAGGTTTCTTTGGCATCGGTGTCAAAGGCGGCGAAGCGTACCGTTTCAGTGTATGGGCCCGCGTGCCCGACGGCGGCCAATCTCTCTTGCGCGTGGAACTGGCCAATACCGCCTCAATGGACGAAGTCCATTTTCTCTGCCAGGAAACGCTGGTCGTAGCGGGCTCCGATTGGAAGAAGTATTCCCTGACCCTTACACCGGACGCTACGGTAGAAAAATCCGTTCTCCGCATCTTTCTGGCAGGGGAGCGCGCCACCACCGATTTGGAGCATATTTCCCTCTTCCCCAAGGATACGTGGATGGGGCACGAGAACGGTATGCGCAAGGATCTGGCGCAAGCCCTTTATGATCTGCATCCCGGCATCTTCCGTTTCCCGGGCGGCTGCATCGTGGAAGGGACGGATCTGGCTACCCGCTATAACTGGAAGAATTCCGTCGGTCCCGTGGAGAATCGTCCCATCAACGAAAATCGCTGGGAGTACACGTTCCCCTTCCGTTTTTATCCCGACTATTATCAAAGTTACGGCCTGGGCTTCTATGAGTTTTTCCTTTTGTCCGAAGAACTGGGCAGTGAGCCCTTGCCCATTCTCAGTTGCGGCCTGGCCTGCCAGTTCCAGAATGACAGTACCGTCTCCAACCCCCATTGCCCTGTGGATGGCTTGGAACCCTTTATTCAGGATGCACTAGACCTGATTGAATTTGCCAACGGACCGGAAAGCACCCCTTGGGGTAAACTCCGCGCGGATATGGGGCATCCTGCGCCCTTTAACCTGAAATTTATCGGCATCGGCAATGAACAGTGGGGCAGTCTCTATCCCGAGCGCCTCGAACCTTTCCTCAAGGCTCTGCGCAAGGCCCATCCCGAAATCAAGGTCGTAGGTTCCAGCGGGCCCGACTCCGAGGGCGCGCAGTTCGATTACCTCTGGCCTGAGATGAAAAGACTGAAAGCCGACCTGGTGGATGAGCACTTCTATCGTCCCTACGAATGGTTTCTTGCCCAGGGCGCCCGCTATGACAAATACGACCGCAAGGGGCCCAAAGTCTTTGCCGGGGAGTATGCCTGCCACGCAAAAGGGAAAAAGTGGAACCACTATTATGCGTCTTTGCTCGAAGCGGCTTTTATGACAGGCATCGAGCGCAATGCCGATGTGGTGCATATGGCGACCTATGCTCCTTTGTTCGCCCACGTGGAAGGCTGGCAGTGGCGTCCCGACCTCATCTGGTACGACAACCTTCGTTCCTTCCGTACCGTCAGCTGGCACGTTCAGGAATTGTACGGCCGTTTCCGCGGTGAGAGGGTGCTCAAACTCTCGATGGACAAGGCTCCCGTCTGCGGAGCCGAAGGCCAGGACGGACTGTTCGCCAGCGCCGTGCAGGATGGTTCGAAAATCTATGTGAAAGTGGTCAATACATCCGATGCCTCCCAAACTGTGCGCTTGCATTTCAACGGGCTCAAGAAGAAGGAAGGGCTGAAAGCCGTCGAGGGTATCCGTCTCTGCTCTTCCGAGTTGTATAAGGACAACTCGCTGGACGAACCCTGCCTGATTGTTCCCGCCGCTTTTGATTTCAAAGGCGAAGCGAAGTGCTTTGAAGTCGAAATCCCGTCCTATTCCTTCTCCATTTTCGTTCTTGAAAAATAATTTTTATATCCCTTACCTCATGAAAAAGTCTCTTTTTGTTGCAAGTTTTGCTCTTTTGCTGGCCGCTTGCGCTCCCAAACCGGCCACCACGCTTTCCGGTTTGCATCCCGATGATTTTGTCGGAACCTACAACGATGCCCCTACGGCGCTTTATACCCTGACCAATGGTTCCGGTATGGAAGTGACCGTCACCAATTTCGGTGGACGCATTGTCTCCATCATGGTGCCCGACCGGGAGGGTAAAATGCGGGATGTCGTGCTGGGTTTTGACAAAGTTTCCGATTATTTCCCGGAGAACAACAGCAGCGATTTCGGCGCAGCCATCGGACGTTATGCCAACCGCATCAACCAGGGAAAGATTACCATTGACGGCGAGACCTATCAACTCCCGCAGAACAATTTTTCACACTGCCTGCACGGAGGTCCCCAGGGCTGGCAATACCAGGTCTACGAATGTGTGGAACAGGATGCCACCCACGTCAAACTGCTTCGAGTGTCTCCCGATGGAGATGCGAATTTCCCGGGTGAGGTGAAAGCCTAT
>CAMJRT010000202.1 GCA_946408295.1 uncultured Bacteroidales bacterium | reverse complement strand
GGCTTGACCATAAAATTAATAGCGATTAAGGGGCATTCCTGCCGTTTTCATATTGACTTTTTTGCGAACGGAACTGATGACGGCGTTGTATTCCGCCTGTTCCTTTTCGCCGGCGACATAAGGGCTGCCATCAGGGTTTTTCCCGCTGACCAGACCGATATGGTCGCTGCAGGCCTGGAGGACGGTATCGATGAGTTCGACGATGCCCTTCATATCTTTTTCAACGAAACCACGGGAGGTGATGGCGGGAGTTCCCACGCGCAGGCCGGAGGTCTGGAACGGAGAACGGTCGTCAAACGGCACCATATTCTTGTTGACGGTAATTTCCGCCTTGACCAGTTCGTGCTCGGCGATACGGCCTGTCACCATCGGATACTTGGTACGGAGGTCGATGAGCATCAGGTGGTTGTCCGTTCCGCCGGAAACCACTTTATAACCCTTGTTGACAAACTCCTGCGCCATTACGGATGCATTGAGTTGAACCTGTTTCTGGTATTCCTTGTACTCGGGCTGGAGGGCCTCATAGAAAGCGACGGCTTTCGCGGCGATGCAATGCTCGAGAGGACCGCCCTGGATACCCGGAAATACGGCGGAATTGAGCAACTGGGACATTTTCTTGACCACGCCTTTGGGCGTCGTGAGTCCCCAGGGATTGTCGAAATCCTTGCCCATCAGGATGACGCCGCCACGGGGACCGCGCAAAGTCTTGTGGGTGGTGGAAGTGACAATGTCGGCGTACTTGACAGGGTTGTCCAGCAAGCCGGCGGCAATCAACCCGGCCGTGTGGGCCATATCCACCATCAGGAGCGCACCCACTTTGTCGGCAATCCGCCGCATACGGGCATAGTCCCATTCACGGGAGTAGGCCGAGGCGCCGCCGATGATAAGTTTGGGCTTGCACTTGACCGCGAGTTTTTCCATCGCATCATAATCGATCAGACCGGTATTCTCATCCAGGCCGTAGGAAACGGCCTTATACATCATACCGGACATATTGACCGGAGAGCCGTGGGAGAGGTGTCCGCCGTGGGACAAATCCAGTCCCATAAAGGTGTCGCCGGGTTTGAGGCAGGTGAAGAGCACCGCCATATTGGCCTGGGCACCGCTGTGGGGCTGCACATTGGCATATTCCGCCCCGAAGATTTTTTTCAGGCGGTCGATGGCCAGTTGTTCGATTTTATCCACCACCTCGCATCCGCCATAGTAACGGGCGCCGGGATAACCTTCGGCATATTTATTGGTACATACGCTGCCGAGGGCCGTCAAGACCTGCTCGCTCACATAGTTCTCCGAAGCAATGAGTTCCAAACCGGAAGCCTGCCGGTTGCTTTCTTCTTTGATAAGGTCGAAAATTTCGATATCCTGTTTCATATTTGAGGTTGTTAGTAATATCTTGCAAACTTACGCAAAAATTCTGAATATCCCGCCCTTTTCTCACTTGATTCGGTAGGGATTGTTTTCGTACAAGGTAAACTTGCGGGCCTTCCGCACCCATTTCTGCTCTTCGGCTTTGAGATAATCCCGGATAGAAGGCCAGTCCCCCACTCCGTTCACAAAGGCCAGCAGGGTATCGTCCGCCAGGGTTTCCGCAAAATCGGGGGCCAGTTCAAAAGAGTCATAACGGCCCTTGAAATAACGCATCAACTGCAAGGTATGGCCGAGGCTGTGGTAGGAAGCACCGGGCAGCAGCAGGGTCTGGTACCCGTGGCACAGCGTTCCCGCATAGCGCCCTTCGGACGGAATGAAGGAACAAGGACGAAGGATGACCCCTTCGGGTACGGGGACGGGCTCTTTTTCCAAAAAAGGCGCTCCGAAATACTCGTACGGACGCGCAGTCCCTTCCCCGGCGTTGAGGTTGGTCTTGCGCCAGAGATAGGCTCCGCTGTACACATCGCAGGTAAAAAGCCCCGGAATATCGGCCGCCGGAGGAATCGCCCAGGGAAGCAGCGGGCCTCCCCCTTGGGAAAGGGCCGAAATCACGTGCAGCGGGCCTTTGTAGTTGATTTCATTTTGGTAAAGGTAGCAAAGTTCCCCCAATGTCATCCCGTGCCGGTGGCAGGTCTTGGGAAAAGCGCCTCCTTTCGAAGCGGAAGGCATCGAGCCTTCGACAATGCGTCCGGACGGATTGAGATGGTCCACAATGTACAAGGAAGGCATCTCCGTCCCCATCCCATTGAGCACACGCATCAAGCGGAATACGCTGCGCGTGGGCGCAAAATAGCGGGAACCGGCATCCTGCAAGTCCACGACGACGGCGTCGGCTCCGACAAAATCATCCGGATGGAAGTTGACGGAATCCTCGCCGGAAGGATGCAACTCCCCTTCCGAGAGAGGAATCAACTTCTTCAGGTGTCCTCTCTGCGCGAAAATTTCCCAGGTATAGCGCCCCTCCGCCACATCATAAGCGGAAGGCGAACACAGACATACGACAAGCCCCTGCACGAGGGACTTGTCCAATTGTTCTGCCAGTGGCGTTGTCCGGAATGAAAACACGACGTAAGCGGATTATGCGACCGGGCTCAACCGATAATTTTGTTGGCCACTGCAATCACTTCGTTGGCAAGGGCTTCCGCCGTCTGTGCATCCTGCGCCTCCGCATAAATGCGGATGATGGGTTCGGTGTTGGATTTGCGGAGGTGTACCCACTGTTTCTTGGCCTCGAAGGAAATCTTCACACCGTCGAGGGTGTTGACATTCTCATCTTTATAAATCACCTGCAACTCGGAGAGAATCTTGTCGATCAAGGCCTTGTCGGAGAGTTGAATCTTGTTTTTCGCAATGAAATACTGCGGGTAGGTCTTCTTCAATTCGCTGACAGTCATCTTTTTGTGGGCCAGGTTGCTCAAGAAGAGCGCCACACCCACCATCGCGTCACGGCCGGCGTGAATCGCAGGATAGATGACACCGCCGTTGCCTTCGCCGCCGATGAGCGCGCCGACTTTGTGCATCAGGGTGGTCACATTGACCTCGCCGACGGCGGAGGCATAATAGGTGCCGCCGTGCTTCTCGGTCACATCGCGCAAAGCGCGGGAAGAAGACAGGTTGGACACCGTCGCCAGATTCTTCTTGCCTTCTTTGACGGCACATTCGAGCAGGTAGTCGGCGACGCTGACCAGGGTATATTCCTCCACGAAAGGTTCGCCATTTTCGCAGATAAGGGCCAGACGGTCCACATCCGGATCCACGGACACGCCCAGGTCGGCCTTCTCTCTCACCACGGTCTCACTCAGTTCGACGAGGTTGGCGGGAAGCGGCTCGGGATTGTGGGCAAAATGGCCGTCGGGGTTGCAGTTCAACTCGATACATTTGACGCCCAGGCGTTTGAGCAGGCGCGGCATAATGATGCCTCCGACAGAATTGACGGCATCCACCACCACGGTAAAACCGGCCTTGCGCACTGCGTCCACGTCCACCTGGGGAAGGGCGAGCAC
>CAMJRT010000201.1 GCA_946408295.1 uncultured Bacteroidales bacterium | reverse complement strand
TTTCAGACAAACTATCCGGTGGAATCAACCCACCCCGGACGGCAAATCGCTTGCGTTCTTCACTCGTATAATACGCATCGTACGCAACGGGCAGAGAGCGAGGTCCGATGACCGACATATCTCCGATGATGATATTCCATAATTCAGGCAGTTCATCCAACGAGGTGGAACGCAAGAACCGCCCCAAAGCGGTCACCCGCTGTTCATCCGGCAACAAATTCCCCTGTTCATCTCTGGCATCCGTCATCGTACGGAATTTAAGAATGGTGAAGGGACGGCCATATCGCCCCGTACGTCTCTGTTTGAAAAATATGGGCGCTCCCAGACGCAGACGGACCAGCAGACATAGAATCAGCACGAGCGGACTCAACGCCAACAACAATGCCGCCGAAGAGCAAAAATCGAATATGCGCTTAAATACTCTATACATTATATCTGCAGCGGATTTCCGTCCACATCGGCAAACTGTTCGAGATAACGACGCTTCATCATCACCCCTTCACGAGCGTCACAGGCGGGCAACGGCTCTCCCAAAAGTTGTTTGACCCGTAAATATAACAAGTTCAATCCGGCCGCGGTAAAGGCAGCCAGTGTCGCCGCCAAGCGGGCATTGATTTCCATCAGCACCGGCCGACCGTCGGCATCCATCTTGAAGTCCAAATCCACATTGCCGTCCAACTTCAGCGCGGCAACAATCTGTTCGGTAATCTCAAACGCCTCCGCATTCTTTTTCACGGTCGCCATCATCGGAATACTCGCCTGAATGACATTGCTCTCGCGCCCCGCCATATAGAGGATTTTGCCATTGTCTGCCAGAACATCCACCGAATACTCTATTCCCGGAAGAAACTCCATCGCCATCATTTCCGGCATCTCTTCTTTCTCCGAAAGGATGGTCACCAATTCCTCAAAAGAGATATAAAATGAATTGGGCTTCTCTCCGAACAAAATATCAAATCGAGATTTGGACGGGTCGATAATCCGGACGCCCCGGCTGCCGCTGCTGCGGGTCGCCTTGACACAGAACGGACGGGAGGGCCATCCCAGTTTTTCCGCCGCGACCTTCAAATCGGCGACACTATGAACCGGGTAAAAATTCGGCGTCTGCATACCCTGTCCCCTCATATAGTCATACAAACTGTACTTGCTGTCGCAGACATCTATGGAAAATGGATTGGAAACGGACACCTTTGTCCCCATCGCCTCGAATTCCGCCTTTCTGAGAGACAAAGGAAGCAATTCCGCCGAAACGCCGGGAATCAGCACGTCGATTTTTTCTTCCAGACAAATGGAAAGCAACGCATCCACATACTCGGGTGCATCGGAGGCGGGAACCAAACGACATTTGTCGGCCATCTGCAGGATGGTCGGGTCCGTCTTCATATCCGTCCCAACGACAAAAACCTCCCGCTCACCATTGTTCTTCAGGCTGCGAATCAACCCGGGAGCGCTGGGAGAACCTGCCGCAGTAATCAAGATGTTCAACGGCCTCATAATTCAAAAATATAAGTTGATAAAACATCATCCGGCGTCTCCGCCCGTTTAAAGAGCGTCGAACGCGAACCATCCCACTCCACCATCGCGCAGTTGGGAGCGATGAAAGGCGGTTTGGACACATTGGAATATCCGCCGCAATTGCCCACGACCACATAATCACCGACTCCAAGTTCACCGGTATAGGACGGCAATATCACATCATATTCCAGACAAGTGTAGCCGGCCAAAACCGCAGCATCATAATAGGTACGCTCTCCGCCACCCGGGACAACCGATACAGGCAGATTCTTGATACGGCACATCTCCCCGACATTGTACAAGCAACTGTCCAGATTGGCAAAGATCTTCCCCCGCAATTTCTTGATGCCGGTCACACGGGTGATTACACTTATATGGGCGGAGATGAGGGTCGTACCCGGCTCCGTCAACAACCAGGGTTTATCCTCTTCGGAAAGCGCCGCATAATGACGGGCGAACTCACCGGCCACCGCTTGGGCATAATCTTCAAAATCCGGAACGTCGTCGCCAAATTGTTGGGCTAGCGACGCTTCCATATGACCGAACATCCCGCTGCCCAGATCAATGAATTCAGGCGGACGCTCAAAATATTGATCCGCCACGCCCAACATATACTCGGCACGGGCTTTCCAGGCATCCACTCCACGCGAGCGGCCGATATGGCAATGCAAGCCCATCAAATGGACATTGGGCGTTTCCCGCAAAAACTTCACGACAGCGTCAAACTCCTCGGTGTACGCTTCCATCCCGAAACGGGATACGAAAGGCTGCCCCACATCCATATTGACACGAATACCCACATTCAACACGCGCTCAGGATGAGACTGGGCCAACGCCACAATCCGGCCCGTCTCGGCCGGATTGTCAATGTTGACGATACCTCCCTTCAAGAGAAAGTCCTCCATCAAAGGACCCTTCGTCGGTCCGTTGTACAGAATCTCTCCATCCGGATATCCCACCTTCCGGGCGATGGTCAGTTCCATATCGGAGACCACCTCGGCCAGTCCCCCCAGTTCACGGATGATACCACAAATACGAGGGGCATAATTGGTCTTGTAGGAATAAGCCACCCGATACTTGGGATAATAGGATCTGAAAGCCTTCTGTAACTGATTAAAATCAGAAACCAACCCAGCCTTATCAAAAACATACAAGGGGCTGCCATACTCCCCCGTCAATTTCTCAATGAGTGATTTTTCCATATCGACTAACAATCAAATCTTCACATACTTTTTCCAACCCTTCTTATCGGAAGAGATCCGAAGGAACGACGAAATATATCCCTGCGGGACGACATCTTCCGGTAAATAGACGACTGTGGCCGCATTTAACAGAAACCCCCATTCATACGGTTCTTTTAGCATCCTGGCGATATATTTGCTGGCAAGAAAAACAGTATTCAATTTTTCACAGCCATAAAAAGACAATTTTCCTATTTCTTTTACATTTTCCGGGACATACACAACAGTAAGTTCAGAGCAATAAGCGAAAGCATAATTCTCAATGACCTTGACACAACTGGGTATTTTAACTGCGCTTAGATCTGAATTGCACACGAAGCAGCGTTCTGGAATCACTTCGACATTCCCCAAGGAGCACTTTTCAAGTAAGTCCGAGCCTTCGAACAAATTTCGTCCAATCTTTTTCAGAGAATTGGGGAATTTAACAGATATCAATGCCGAATTTTGCGTAAAAGCATATTCTCCCATCTCAACAACTCCTTCCTGAATCCGTACAGCCGTCATGGCAATATTTCGAGACACCCCATAATCACCAATTTTACGCAGGGATGACGGAAGGCTAAGTTTCTCCATCGTCGGGGAATAGCGGATGCACCAGATTCCCAACTCTTCCACCCCCTCAGGAATCATCAGTGTGGAAACACAGCAACGATAGAACATCCAATCCCCCAAATAGG
>CAMJRT010000200.1 GCA_946408295.1 uncultured Bacteroidales bacterium | reverse complement strand
ATGACACAGGAAGAACTTTTCAAGGTGCTGGTGGCTCATTGCAAGGAGTATGGGTTTATTTTCCCGTCCAGTGAGATTTATGACGGCCTGGCAGCCGTGTATGATTACGGCCAGATGGGCGTGGAACTCAAAAACAATATCAAGAATTATTGGTGGAGGGCGATGACCCGCCTGAACGAAAATATCGTAGGTATCGACTCCTGCATTTTTATGCATCCCAAGATTTGGGAGGCTTCGGGCCACGTGGGTGCGTTCAACGACCCTTTGATTGACAACAAGGATTCCAAGAAACGCTATCGCGCCGATGTCCTGATAGAGGATTATATCGCCAAACTGGAGGAGAAGAACAACAAGGAGGTCGAGAAAGGCCGCAAGAAGTTCGGTGAGGCCTTTGATGAGGCGAAATTCCGGGAAACCAATCCCAACTGCGTGCGCAACAACGCGAAAATCGCCGAAGTCCGTAAGAGAATGGCCGACGCGCTCAATGCCAACGATTTGAAGGAACTTCGCCAGATTATCATCGATTGCGAAATCGCCTGTCCGATTTCCGGGACCAAAAACTGGACCGAAGTCCGTCAGTTCAACCTGATGTTTTCCACCCAGTTGGGCAGCGTGGGCGAAGAAGCCAACACCATTTACCTCCGTCCCGAGACGGCCCAGGGTATTTTTGTCAACTACCTGAATGTGCAGAAGACCGGCCGTATGAAGATTCCTTTCGGTATCGCCCAGATTGGCAAGGCTTTCCGCAATGAAATTGTGGCCCGTCAGTTTATTTTCCGTATGCGCGAATTCGAGCAGATGGAGATGCAGTTCTTCATCAAGCCGGGTACGGAACTTGACTGGTTCGCCCAGTGGAAGAAGAACCGGATGGCCTGGCACGTCAATATCGGAATGGGTGCGGAGAATTACCGTTTCCACGACCACGATAAATTGGCCCACTATGCCAACGCCGCCACCGACATCGAATTCAACTTCCCCTTCGGATTCAAGGAGTTGGAGGGTATTCACTCCCGCACGGATTTCGACCTGGGCAACCACCAGAAATTCTCCGGCAAGAAGATTCAGTATTTCGACCCCGAAAGCGGGGAAAGTTATACCCCCTATGTGGTGGAGACTTCCATCGGTGTGGACCGTATGGTACTGGCCGTGCTCTCCCATTCGCTCAAGGAAGAGACCCTCGAAAACGGGGAGACCCGCGTGGTGATGAGCATTCCTGCTCCTTTGGCTCCTGTCAAGGCCGCCGTGCTGCCCCTGGTCAAGAAGGACGGGCTTCCGGAACTGGCGCAGAAGATTATGAATATGCTCAAGTTCGACTTCAACTGCCAATACGATGAAAAGGATTCGATAGGCAAGCGCTATCGCCGCCAGGATGCCATCGGTACGCCTTTCTGCATCACGGTGGACCACGACAGCATCGAGAACGGCACCGTGACGCTTCGCTACCGCGACTCAATGAAGCAGGACCGCGTCAAGATGGAGGAACTTCCCGGCATCATTCATCAGCAGGTGGATTTGGGCGTACTGCTTCGCAATCTTTAACGTAACCCGCGTTTTTGGGGCAATCTTGTTTAATTCATCAATATGATGTTTATACATTTACATCGATTTTCTGTCCGGGCTCTGCTCCTGACACTCGCCTTGTTTTTTACTTCTTTCCTTGCGCTTAACGCAGCAGAGGCCGCCGGCAATGACCCGGTTGCGGCTCCCGAGGCGATGGTTGTCTGCGGGAACGCCCGTTTCACCGTCTTGACCCCGCAGTTGATTCGTATGGAATGGTCCGAAGACGGCGTTTTTGAAGATAACGCCACTTTGGGCATCACCAACCGCCGGCTGGACGTTCCCCCCTTCAAGAAAAGTGTCGGCAGGAATTCGGTGACGATTCGTACCGATGCGTTGACCTTGCGCTACAAAGGCCCCGGCCGTTTCTCTCCCGACAATCTTTCCGTGGAGTTTACGATGAAGGACGCCCGCGCCAAAAAAGGTGTCAGCAAGGTAAAATGGACGCCCGGAGCGGATGACAGCGGCAATCTGATGGGTACTTTCCGTACGCTGGATGGTTGCAAGGGTTTCGAGCAGATCAACGGCAAAGGGGACCCTTACGAGAAAGGCATTCTGTCCCGCGACGGCTGGGCCCTGGTGGATGAGAGCGAGCGTCATATTCTGGTCAAGAATGATTCTGACTGGGGCGAGTGGGTGGCCGCCCGTCCCGAAGGCGTGCGGGACGACTGGTATCTGTTTGCCTATGGCCACGATTACAAACGGGCCTTGGCCGATTTTACCAAGGTGGCCGGCAAGATTCCTCTTCCGCCCAAATATGTGTTCGGGTACTGGTGGAGCCGCTATTGGCAATACAGCGATTTCGAATTCCTCGGACTCGGCGAGCAGATTCGTTCTCTCGGCATTCCGATGGATGTGATGGTGATTGATATGGACTGGCACGACATCTGGACCTTGCAGAAAAACAAAGCATTGAAGGATGAGTTCGGCGAGCGTATCGGATGGACGGGTTATACCTGGCAGAAGGAACTCTTCCCCGATCCCGTCCTTACTTTAGGCAAGTTGCACCGGATGAATATGAAGACGTCCCTCAATCTGCACCCCGCTTCCGGCATTCAGCCGTATGAAGACTGTTATGAGCCTTTTGTGAAGGACTATCTCTCCCGTACGACCGAGTATGACGGTCCCGAGGGTTATGTTTACAAAGAGGGGGATTCCCTGCTGTATCTTCGCAGCAAGCCCGACACCCGTTCTTCCCGGCTGGCGAAAGCCGGCGAGAAGGCGCCCGTGCCTTTCCGTGCCGACCAGCAGGCCTGGACGGATGCCTATTTCAACTCCGTTATCCATCCGATGGAGCGCCAGGGCGTGGATTTCTGGTGGCTTGACTGGCAGCAGTGGAAACTCAGCGAGTATGTTCCGAATCTGAGCAATACCTTCTGGCTCAATTACACCTTCTTCAACGACAAGGTCCGTCAGAGCAAGAGCCTCGGCCTGTCCGCCGACCGTCCCCTTATCTATCACCGTTGGGGCGGTCTGGGAAGCCATCGCTATCAGATTGGTTTCTCCGGAGACTGTTATGACACGTGGGATGTGCTGAGGTTCCTGCCCTATTTCACTGCGACTTCTTCCAATGTAGGGTACGGATATTGGGGACACGACATCGGCGGCCATCAGGTGCTGAAGGGAACGGACCCCTATAAACCCGAAATCTATACCCGTTGGTTGCAGTATGGGGTATTTACGCCGATTTTCAAGACCCATAGTACGAAGAGCGCTTTGATTGAGCGCCGCATCTGGACCTATGAGCCGAAATATGCCGAGCCGATGCGCGCGGCCATCCGTCTGCGTTATGACCTTTCTCCTTATATCTATGATGCGGCCCGCCAGACTTATGATACGGGCGTGTCGATGTGCCGTCCGATGTATTATGACTGGGCGGAGAACGAGG
>CAMJRT010000199.1 GCA_946408295.1 uncultured Bacteroidales bacterium | reverse complement strand
GATGCCCGCCCGTTTCATCTCTTATCCCGAAGTCGAAGCCATCGTTGACCAGTGGCTTACGGCGCCTTTTGAAGGCGGCCGCCACCAGCGTCGAATCGATGCGATAGAGCCTTGATGCGATGACCGCTGACCATCGTGAGATAGAAAGAAAATTTCTGGTTCGGGGGGACTATAAGGCGTATGCCGATAGTTCCTCCCGCATCGTCCAGGCCTATCTTTGTTCCTCGGGCGGCAATACGGTCCGTATCCGTCTGTTGGACGGGAAAGGGGTTCTGACCATCAAAGGACCGTCTGTGGGCATCAGCCGTTTCGAGTGGGAGATGGAAATCCCGCAGGCGGACGCCCGCGCCTTGCTCGGGCTTTGCAAGGGGGGCGTCATTGACAAGACCCGTTACCGGGTTCCTTTCAAAGGACATCTTTTCGAGGTGGATGAATTTTATGGGGACAACGAAGGGTTGACCGTCGCCGAAGTGGAACTCGCTTCGGAGGAGGAAGCCTTCGAAAAACCCGATTGGCTGGGCGAAGAAGTCTCCGATGACCCTCGCTATCGCAATTCCCACCTCTTGTCCCATCCTTATAAAAATTGGTGATATGGCACAATACTACAATTTGGAGGACTATCGCAGGAAACAGCGCACCCTGATTTTTGTATTGCAGGTGGCGGCCCGTCAATTGTACCCGGATTATGCTTTCCGGGTACGCTATGACCTGCCGCGCGGTTACTATTGCGAGTTGTTCTATCCGAGTCCCGACGGCCATCATCGCGACGAGGTGCGGGTGATGCGTATGTCCGACATCCTGGCGCTGAAAGAAAGGATGAAAGAACTCAACGCGCAGGCCTTGCCCATCACTTCCGAACTGGTGTTCAAGTCGGAGGCGGTGGCCTATTTCCAAAGCCACAACCAGCCTCAGAAGGCGGAACTGATTGCTTCCCTCCGGGCGGAGAGTTGTCAGATGTTTTATCTCTGCGGCGTGGCGGATACGATGCACGGGTCGATGTTGGACAATACCTCCCGGATGGGTTCTTTTGATCTGAATGCGTGCGGCGACGGCTTCTGTCTGCGGTATGAAACGCCCAACGGCGACGGCCTGCTTCCCAATCTTTCCCAAGGTAAGATTGCCAATGTGCTCAAACACCATTCGCAGTGGTGTGACCAACTGGGCGTCAAGGGAGTCGGCTCGCTCAACCGCCTGATGCAGGAAGAGGAGAAGGCCATTGAAATCATCAATCTCTGCGAGGCTCGCCATGAGGCGATGTTCACCTTGGTCGCAGAGCAAATCCGCGCCCGTCGGGATGATGTGCGCGTGGTCTTCATCGCCGGACCTTCCTCCAGCGGTAAGACCTCTACTTCGTTGCGCCTGGCGCAGCAATGCCGCGTCGCCGGCCTCAATCCCAAAGTCATCGAACTGGACAACTATTTCGTCAATCGGGAAAATACGCCCCGGGACGAGAACGGAGAGTATGATTTCGAGAGTTTGGGGGCAATGCGCATAGGCTTGCTGAACGACCAGTTGGCCGCGCTTTTTGCCGGAGAAGAGGTGGATATCCCCCGCTTCGACTTCAAGCAGGGCAGAGGCTTTTTCGAGGGGAACAAGTTGCGCTTGGAAGAGGATGACATCCTGATTATGGAAGGCATCCACGCGCTCAACCCCGAGATGGTTCCGGGCATCGACGCATCGAAGATTTTCCGGGTGTACGCTTCGGCGCTGACCTCCCTGAATATGGACGAGAACGTATCCTTCTCAACGACCGACAACCGTCTGCTCCGGCGGATGGTGCGGGACAACCGGGTGCGTTCCACCAATCCGGAAGAGACGCTGATGCGCTGGCAAAGCGTGCGAAGGGGCGAGAATAAGAATATTTTTCCTTACCAGGAAAATGCGGACGCATATATCAATTCCGCCCTTATTTACGAGATTCCGCTCTTGAAAAATTATGTGGAACCTCTTTTGCGTAAAATTGAGGAAAGTTCACCGGCCTGGCCGGAGGCCCAGCGTCTGTTGAGTTTCCTCTCCTATCTGGCCGCCCTGCCTCCCAAGGTCGCTGCGGCCATCCCGCCCACCAGTATCATTCGTGAGTTTATCGGCGGGCAAATGCTGGTGCGTCCGTAAGGCGGAGGACCCCGGAACTGAATGTGAAACAAAAAATGAATGAAAATTATGGCTAAAGAAGTCCAAAATGCCGAAATCAATGCGGCGAAACTGAAAGCCCTGCAGGCCACCATCGACAAGATTGAAAAAGACTACGGCAAGGGTACGATTATGAAATTGGGGGACCAGCCCAAATGGGACGCCTCCGTCATTCCCAGCGGCTCCATCGCCCTGGATTACGCCCTTGGTATCGGCGGTTATCCCCGCGGCCGTATCATTGAAATCTACGGACCCGAATCCAGCGGTAAGACCACCCTGGCCATCCACGCCATCGCCCAGGCGCAGAAATCCGGCGGCATCGCCGCGATTATCGACGCCGAGCACGCTTTCGACCGGACCTATGCCAAAGCCCTGGGGGTCAATCTGGAAACCTTGCTGATTTCCCAGCCTGACAATGGCGAGCAGGCGTTGGAAATCGCCGATAACCTCATCCGTAGCGGCGCCATCGACATCATCGTCGTGGACTCCGTGGCCGCCCTCACCCCCAAAGCGGAAATCGAAGGCGAGATGGGCGAAAACAAAGTGGGGCTGCAAGCCCGTCTGATGAGCCAGGCCCTGCGCAAACTCACCGCCAACATCAGCAAGACCAACACCTGCTGCATCTTCATCAACCAGTTGCGCGAGAAGATTGGCGTTATGTTCGGCAATCCGGAGACGACCACCGGTGGCAATGCCCTGAAGTTCTATGCTTCCGTGCGTCTGGATGTGCGCAAGACCACCCAACTCAAGGACGGCGATGAGGCACTGGGCAACCGCACCCGCGTCAAGATTGTCAAAAACAAGATGGCTCCTCCTTTCAAGAAAGCCGAGTTCGACATCGTCTATGGCGAGGGCATCAGCCGTCTGGGAGAAATCATCGACCTGGCTGTCGAAATGGACATCATCCACAAGAGCGGCAGCTGGTTCAGTTACAATGATACGAAGTTGGCCCAGGGACGCGATGCGGTCAAGCAGTTGCTGGCCGACAACGAAGAACTTTGCAACGAGATTGAGGCCAAGGTCCGGGAGAAATTGCAAAATTCACAGGAATAAATGGGAAAAATCATTTTGACAGGGGACCGGCCGACGGGCCGTCTGCATATCGGGCATTATGTGGGGTCGCTTCGCAACCGCGTCGAACTCCAGAACAGCGGGGCCTATGACAAGGTCTTTGTGATGATTGCCGATGCCCAGGCGCTGACCGACAATGCCGACAATCCCGAAAAAGTACGCCAGAATATCGCCCAGGTCGCATTGGACTATCTGTCCTGCGGCCTGGACCCCGCCAAATCCGTCATTTTCATCCTATTGAATGATACCGCGCTCACCG
>CAMJRT010000198.1 GCA_946408295.1 uncultured Bacteroidales bacterium | reverse complement strand
ACCACCAGGCCGCTTTCCCGGTCGATGCCGGAGACATTTCCCCAGGTGAAAATCACCAGTCCGTGTTTCACAAGGTCCAGATTGGCCTTGCAGACTTTTTCTTTGAGTGTTTCCAACATAATCTTACCAGAAATAAATGTAGAATGCAACGGTAATACAGAGGATGATAACCGTGTGGATGATATCCCACTTGTTCCAGGAGGCGCGGGTGATGGCCTTCTGCTCTTCGGTGGCGGTGCCGAAGCACAGGCCCCGGACTTGCTCGGCGGCAGGCTTGGGCGTGCAGAGGCTCACGACGACGGCGAGCACCATACAGAAAAGGAACATCCAGACGCCGAAGGCATAGACGTTCATCTCATTGAAGACATAGGTGAACACGTTGTGGGTTTCGGGATTGATAATCATCGTTATCAGGCGGGTGAAGCCCAGGAGGAGTCCGACGATGAGGGTCCACATGCCGGCTTTGGGCGTGGTGCGCTTCCAGCAGATGCCCAGGAGGAATACGGAAGCGATGGCCGGAGCGATGAGGCTCTGGATGCTCTGGATATAGTCGTACAGGCTCTTGCCCATCGCCTGGATGACGAAGATCCACAGCACGCCGAGGACGACGACCACGACGGTGGCGATGCGGCCGATGGAGACGAGTTTCTTCTCGTCGGTCTCCGGGTGCTTGCGCTTGTAGATGTCGATGGTATAGAGCATCGCGGAAGAGTTGTACAGGGAGGCGAGGGAACTCATCAGGGCGGCGAGGATACCGCAGATGACCACCCCTTTGATACCGACGGGCAGGAGGGTGTTGACGAGCATCGGGAAGGCGATGTCCGGATTGGCGAGCGTACCGTCAGCCTGCATGCCGAGGGCGGAAGCGAGCGTTTGTCCGATAGCGGAATCGGGGGTCTTGGTCAGCGCGAAGGCAATCATACCGGGAATCAGGAAGAGAAACACAGGGAAGAGTTTGAGGTAGGCGCCGAAGATGGTGCCACGGCGGGCTTCCTTCTGGTCTTTTCCGGAGAGGACTCGCTGGACGATGAACTGGTCGGTACACCAGTACCAGAAACCGATGATGGCGGAACCGAAGAAGGCGCCGTACCAGGGGAAGGCCTTGTCTTGTCCGCTGCGCATCAGCGAGGTCATCGAGTCTCCGTAGTCGTTGACGGGCTGGTTGCCGCAAATTTCCATCATCGCGTTCCAGCCGCCCAGTTCTTTCAGACCGAGGTAGAGGATGACAATCGAGCCGACCAGCAGGATGGGGGTCTGCAAGACAGAGGTCTTCAAGACGGACTCCATACCGCCGATGACGGTGTAGATGGCGGTGATGATGACCAGCGCGAGAGCGGCCACCCAGAAATTGATGCCCAGCAGGGCGTTGAGGGCCAGACCGCCGGCGAGGACGGTGACGGAAACCTTGGTGAGGACATAACTGGCCAGGGAGAGGTATGTGAGGATGCTGCGGCTCTGTCCGTTGTAGCGTTTCTCCAGGAATTCGGGCATCGTATAGACCATACTGCGCTCATAGAAGGGGACGAATACCCATCCGAGAACGAGAATGAGCCAGCCTTGAATCTCCCAGTGCGCCTGGGCCATACCGGAGGTGGCTCCCGCACCGGCCAGGCCGATGAGGTGTTCGGAGCCGATGTTGGAGGCGAAAATCGATGCGCCGATGGCAATCCAGGTGGCGCTGCGGCCGCTCAGAAAATAGTCACCGGATGTCTCCTTTTTCTTACGAGACACATCCCAGACAATCCAGACCATCGCCAGGAAGAACAGGGCGATGACGATCCAGTCCCAGGACGCGAGCGAGATGCGGTTGAGATCTGCGGCTACGAAGAATAACGGTTTGTTAAACATGGGTTTGAAAGTTTAGTGTAAATGAATTTAATAAGTATATTGTCTGAATTGGTCGAAATCCGCCGTGCCGCCGCCGGCCCCGAAACAATACAGGGCGCTGCGGTAACCGGTAAAATAGTCCAGGGTAAAGTTCATCCGGAGGGTGTAGGGGAGTTCCGTCCAATTTTCTCCGTCCGCCGACCAGGAGAAGAAGGCACTGTCTTCGGTATCGGCCGCCTCGACGGGCGTGAAGACATAGCGGATGCGTAGATGGACGGGGGCATTGTCCCAGGGCTTTTCCCAGATTTTCTTTTCCTTTTCCCGCAGGACAAGGGCCCTGGAGCCGTCGCGGGCCGCTTCGATGCCGAGGCGGGCGCTGTGGCTCTGGAAGGCGCAGATTCCGGCCTGGTCGCCGGCTTTCAGGCCGGAAGGGTCGAGCAGGGTCTCGCTGACGCTGCGGGGGCCTGCGGTGCGCTGGGTGAGGGTGCCCCGGGCATCTGCGATGCCCCCGGCGGGCGCGGCTTGCAGCCGCAGCCAGCCGGGACGGGCGGTCAGGGACCACCCGTCGGGCGCCTTGTGATTCCACTGCCAGACGAGGGCGAGGGAATCCGCATCAAAGTCGTCGCTGTCCCAGGCGTAGTCTTCTCCGTCCTCGGGCAGGCGGATGATGACCTCCTCCAGGGGCGTGCCACCCTCACCCATCACCGGCCATCCTTCCGTCCAGGTGACGGGCTGCAGGGTGGGGATGCGGCCGATGGCGCCGTGGTCCTGGAACTGCATGGCGTACCAGTCTCCGGACGGCGTGTCGATGAGCGGCCCCTGGGCGATGCCGTCTTTCGGACGGCCGCCCAGCGTGCCTTTCAGGACGACTTTGTTTTCATAGGGCCCGTCAATGGTGCGGCTGCGCCAGCAGGTGGCTTGCCGGATGTCATTTTCGGGCCAGTCTATCTCTATTATGTAATAATAATCTCCGATATGGTAGAAGTGCGCTCCCTCGGCCCGCAGCCCCCAGCCTTCTTTCGGTGCGCTGAGGATGATCCTTTCTTCGCCGATGACCCGGCTGCCGTCCGGAGCGAGTTCCACAAGTTTCAGATCGCCGTTGCCCCAGACCACCCAGAGCCGGCCTTCGTCAAAGAGCAGCGAGGGGTCGTGGAAAAACCAGTCGTCGAAGACCGTGCGCTCCCAGGGGCCGGCGACGATGTCGCGGGTCTTGTAGAGGTAACTTTTGTGCTGGTCGTTGGCGACAAAGAGCGCATAGTACCAGCCCTCGTGGTAGCGCAGGGAGGTCGCCCACTGACCGCTTCCGTAAGCGTTTTTGCCATTGCGGAGGTTGTAGATGTCATCATCTTCCAGGCAGTCGTAGATGTAACTGACGATGCGCCAGTGTACGAGATCCCGGGAGTGCATGATGGGGGCGCCGGGGCAGAAGAACATCGTGGTGGACACCATATAATAGTCCTCGCCGACGCGGATGACATCGTTGTCCGGAATGTCAGTCCAGGTGATGGGGTTGACCGCCGTCTGCTCCGCAGGCGCCTCTTTTTTCCCGCCGGCGCAGGAAAGCGTCAGCAGGGCCATCCCGATGAGTATCGGAAGCAGAAGCGACGGGAAGAAGGACTGAGAGGTGTGCATG
>CAMJRT010000197.1 GCA_946408295.1 uncultured Bacteroidales bacterium | reverse complement strand
CTCAAAGCTTTTTCCCGGGTTTCTTTTTCCGGCGCTTTACTTCCGAAAATTCCTATAAAACCACACATATTCCTGTAATTTTACATCAAAAAAAAGGCTGATTCATCCGAACCAGCCTTGATTTTGAAATATTTTTTAGAAATTGTCTCTTCTTTTGTGCACCCGCAAATGACTGGCGGAAAACAGGCACGCAAAGCGAAGACCCCGGTTATTATTCTGGTTCTTCTGATTCTGCTGCTTGTTATTTTTCCAAGTCATCATAGACGTTGTTTCCACAATCCGGGATGCAAAGTTAAACATTTTTTATAAACAAACAATATTTTTTGCAAATTTTTTCATTATTCCGGCACATTCAGAAGCTGTTTAAATTTTAATCGTAGATTTTGTTATACATGAGTCGGCAACCTGTGCAAAAATTGCACAAGTTCAAACGGAAGGTGCACGTATCGTTGAACGGGCACAGAATTACTACAACCTCGATATGATTCTTTCCATCCCACGCATAGAACAGTTAGAGAAAAGAGTCAGTGCGGCAGAAGAGAAAATAGCTTTCTTTGTCAGGACATCTCTTCCGCCTGTCGAGGGCATTTTCTTTGACGGGCAGATTTGTATATGCCATATTTCTAAAAATATTATTTAACTTTGCGACAAATATCCAATATCTATATCACTATGAAAAAAGGTTCTCTTGTGCTGATGATGTTGAGCATCGCATTCGCGGTTTCCTGTAAAAAGGATAATGCCGCACCGACACCTGCCCCGGCCCCCGCTCCGGCCGTTCCTACCGATTTGTCTGTATCCGGCACGGCCAACTGCTACATCGTTTCCGCTCCTGGTAGTTATATGTTCAAAGCCGTCAAAGGCAATTCCGACACATCGGTCGGGACTGTCGCGAAGGCCGAGGTTCTGTGGGAATCGTATGGAACAGACGCAACGCCCTCTGTAGGAAGCCTTGTCGCCAAAGTTGCGGTTCCTGAGGCGAATCCGGGCGTCATCACTTTTCCACTCCGGAGACCCTGGAGAACGGCAACGCGCTGATTGTCGCCAAAGATGCATCCGGGAATATTCTCTGGTCCTGGCACATCTGGATTTGCAAGGATTATGACGCGCAGGCCACCGCACAGGATTACTACAACGAATCCGGAACGATGATGGACCGCAACCTGGGCGCCACCTCCGCCGTGCCCGGTCAAGCCAGCGCGCTCGGCCTGCTTTATCAATGGGGACGGAAAGACCCCTTCCTCAACAGTTCCAGCATCAACCAACTCACCCCGGCCAAAGCCACATCGGACTTTCGTACCGTCGCTTCCAGCGCCACGACAGGGACGGTGGAATATGTCACACAGCACCCCACTACTTTCGTGACAGACAGTAGAGACTGGCTCCATCCCCAAAACGACGACTTATGGAAATCCCCAAAGACCATCTACGACCCCTGTCCTCCCGGCTGGCAGGTGCCCTATGAGAAAGACGGTCAATTGATATGGTTAGAAGCCAAAAAAGGCAAAACAAAAGTATGTTCTTTCGATAAGACTGTAAAGGGCATCAATTTCACCGGAAAACTCGGGGAAGCCACCTCTATTTGGTACCCGGCTGCCGGTTATAGGAGGGACAACGGTTCGTGGGACCTGGTCGGCAACGCGGGCTACTGGTGGTCTTGCAGCATCAGCGGCACCGACGCCGCTTCCGCTCAAATAGACGACGAATATTACGGCGATATGGTGGTTCTCCCCTCCTATAGAGTATTCGGGCAATCCGTCCGCTGTTGCAAGGAATAGCAAACTAACTGTTGTACGCGGTTTCGCCGTGCTCGTAGATGTCGAGACCTTCTTCTTCGATGCGCGGGTCGACGCGGATGCCCATCGTCTTGTCAAGGACTTTCATCGTAATCCAGCCCAGGCAGAAGGCCCAGGCGACAATGGCGAGCACGCCCAACGCCTTGAGTTCGCTGGCCACATAGACCGTCCCGTCCTCATCATACCCTATATGTAAAGGTATCACGCCGATGGGGTCGCGGGCAATCAGATAACTGCCGTCCGTTTCGTCATAGAGGGCGAAGGCGAAAATACCGCTGATTTCTTCGAGGAAGTCCGCACCTTTTTCCCGGGTTTCTTTTTCCGGCGCTTTACTTCCGAAAATTTTTTGATTGTTTTCACTTTTTCGCACGACAATCTCAAATCAGCGGCTCGGCGGTCATCGCGGCGGGCTGCGGGATGCCCATCAGTTTGAGGATGGTGGGCGCCACATTGCAAAGGGCTCCGTCCTTGACGGACTTGACCTCGTCGCCGGCATTAATCACGATGAACTGCACGGGATTGAGCGAGTGGGCCGTATTGGGCGAGCCATCCTCGTTCACCGCATAGTCCGCATTGCCGTGGTCCGCCGTCAGCAGCACCACATAGCCGTGTTCGATGGCGGCGGTCACCACCTGCTTCACGCAGTTGTCAATGGTCTCGACAGCCTTGCAGATGGCCGGATAAACCCCCGTATGCCCCACCATATCGCCATTGGCGAAATTCAGGATAATCATATCCTCCACCTCGGAATGGATGGCCGCCACCAGTTTCTCGGTCACCTCGGGCGCGCTCATCTCCGGCTGCAAGTCGTAAGTAGCCACCTTCGGGGAATTGACCAGGATGCGGTCCTCCCCTTCGAACTGCGCCTCGCGGCCGCCATTGAAGAAGAACGTCACGTGGGCGTATTTCTCCGTCTCGGCGATGCGCAACTGACGCTTGCCGGCGCGCGACACCGTCTCGCCCAGGGTATCTTCCACATTCTCCTTGTCAAACAGGATATGAAGCCCCGTGAAAGAAGCATCGTAAGGCGTCATACAGCAATAATGGAGCGGGAGCGTATGCATCCCCATCTCCGGCATATCCTGCTGCGTCAGCACCGCCGTGATTTCGCGGGCGCGGTCGTTGCGAAAATTGAAGAAAATCACCGCGTCCCCCGGCTCGATCTTGCCGATGGCCTGTCCGTCGGCGCCCGTAATCACGATGGGCTTGATGAATTCATCCGTCACATCGGCGGCATAAGAAGCCTCGATGCCCTCCAGCGCACTGGTAAAAGCGGCGCCTTTTCCGTTGACAAGCAGGTCATACGCCTCTTTGACGCGTTCCCAGCGTTTGTCGCGGTCCATCGCATAGAAGCGGCCGCAGACGGAAGCCACGCGGCCGGTCGTTTTGGCCATTTCCGCCTCCAGACCGGCAACAAATCCTTTTCCGCTGCGCGGGTCGGTGTCACGGCCGTCCATAAAGCAATGTACGAACACGTCTTTCAGTCCGTACTGCTGCGCCACGGCCAGGAACTCATATACGTGGGCCAGCGAAGAATGCACGCCGCCCATCGAAGCCAGGCCCATCAGGTGCAACTTCTTGCCCGTCCGCTTGACATAGTCGTACGCGGCTTTGATTTCGGCTTTCTCCAGCAACTTATGCTCCCGGCAGGCAATATTGATTTTTACCAG
>CAMJRT010000196.1 GCA_946408295.1 uncultured Bacteroidales bacterium | reverse complement strand
GCGGCGTAAACGGAGAGATGCAGGTCCGGTAGAAGGCAATCACCAGCAAGAAAGGGGCGTTGCCGAGCCATTTCAATATTTCCTTGACGCTCATGGTTGTTCCGTCCGGGGGTTGACTGTCCGGTTTCCGCGCTCGTCAATGCGGGCGACGACTTCCTGCATCGCCGCTTCGATGGGCGCATATTCCAGGATTTCCGCGGGCAGGTAAATGACCATCACGTCCACGGGGCTTTCCGGCTTGTTGCGCCGGTAGGCTTCCCGGATGCGCCGTTTCAGCAGATTGCGGCGGACTGCCCGCTTGAAGTGACGTTTGGGAACGCTGATGAGCAGGCGGGCCGGGCTTGTTGACGAGGCAACTTCCGTGGCAAGCCCTTCTTTTCGTTCCAGAATACAGACGCGGAAAATGCCGTCCACCGAAAAATACCGCCCTTTATTCAACAGAAGGGTGATGTCTTTCTTGGCGCACAATCGCTCTTTTTTGGAAAAAGTCTGGCGCGGCGCCTCGGAGAGGGGGCGTTCGGCGGCCATTTTTTAGCGTGTGAGGAAAATCTCTATCGCTTTGACGATGGAGGGAATCTGCGGTGTGGGGGCGGAAAGCGCGATGCTCAGGCCCTTTTCTTCCATCGCCTTGACAACGGATTTTCCGAAAGTGATGAACTGGATATTCCCCTGCCGGAAATCAGGGAAATTCTCGTACAGGGAGTGGACATCGGCGCCGGCATACAGCACAATGGCGTCGTAGGCGTGCAAATCCACTTTGCGGATGTCCTCGGAAACCGGTTTGACGAACATAGCGGCCGTCACATCCATCGAGGTCTTCTCAAAGGCGCGCGTAATGTCCGTAGAAAGGCTGCCGGAGGTGGCAATCAGGAATTTTTCACCCGTATGACGGGGGCCGATGGACGCGATGATGCTGTCCGGAGTGCCGTTTCCGAAGAAGATTTTCCGCTTGCGGTACACAATGTGCTTCTGCAGATAGAGCGCCACGTTTTCAGTCGAACAGAAGTACTTCATCGTCTCAGGAATCTTGACGCGCAGTTCCTCCGCCATCTTGAAAAAGGCATCGATGACGGTGCGGGAGGAAAATACGATGGCCGTGTATTCGGCCAGATTGATCCGCTGCGCACGGAACTCTCGCGAGCTTAGCGCTTCGTTGCGGAAGAAAGGAATGAAATCGATGGCGGCTCCCGTCTTTTCCATCAGCGGAGCGTACGGGGAGTTCGCCAAAGCGGCCTTTTGTGAGATGAGAATTTTCTTCTGTTGAGCCATAATCTTAATAAAAAACGGTTGTCGCCCGGTGCGTAATCCGAATTGGGCGGCAAAGTTACGAAAATTATTAGGGAATTAAAAAAATAGTTGTATCTTTGCACCCGCATCAGCCTCCTCTGCACAGGGGGACTACCGAAAGCGATGCCCAGGTGGCGGAATCGGTAGACGCGCTGGTCTCAAACACCAGTGCCGCGAGGCATGCCGGTTCGATCCCGGCCCTGGGTACGAAAAAAGACTGGATTTCTCCAGTCTTTTTTCGTACCTGTTTCACTCTACCCTCGTCCCCGGGAGGCAAAATCCCACAATAACGAATTATTTATTATATTTGCAAGTTTATTTGTGGCTCGAATCGCGTTATGGAAGACATTATCAAGGAAGTTACCGAAAATGAATATCAGCACGGCTTTGTGACGGACGTTGAGCAGGAGTTGATACCCAAGGGGCTTTCCGAGGATGTCATCCGTCTGATTTCGCGCAAAAAGAACGAACCGCAGTGGCTGCTGGATTTCCGTCTGGACGCCTATCGCAAGTGGCTCAAAATGGAGGTCCCGACCTGGGCGCATCTGCGGATTCCGCCCATCGATTTTCAAGACATTATCTATTATGCGGCCCCCAAGGCGAAGGGGACGGGGGAGATTGACCCGGAGTTGGAGAAGACTTTCGACAAACTGGGGATTCCGCTCTCGGAACGCCGGGCGCTGGCCGGGCTGGATGAGCGCCCGAAAGAGGGTGCGGGACCGGCCGGAAATGACGGAGAGCAGGCGGGGCAGTCGCAGGGCGTGGCCTTCGATGCGGTGTTCGATTCGGTGTCGGTGAAAACGACCTTCCGCAAGACCCTGGCCGACAAAGGCATTATCTTCTGCTCTTTCAGCGAAGCCGTGCAGGAATACCCCGACCTGGTGCGCAAGTACCTGGCCACCGTCGTCCCTTCCGGCGACAACTTTTACGCGGCGCTCAATGCCGCCGTTTTCTCGGACGGGTCCTTCTGCTATATTCCCAAAGGGGTGCGCTGCCCGATGGAACTGTCGAGTTATTTCCGCATCAACGCGCGGGGAACGGGGCAGTTCGAGCGCACGCTCATCGTGGCGGACGAGGGCTCGTATGTGAGTTATATGGAAGGCTGTACGGCCCCGATGCGGGATGAAAACCAGTTGCACGCGGCGGTGGTCGAGATTATCGTGGAGAAGGATGCCGACGTCAAGTATTCCACCGTCCAGAACTGGTACCCCGGGGACGCGCAGGGACGCGGGGGCATTTTCAACTTTGTAACCAAACGCGGCATCTGCAAAGGGGAGAACAGCCATTTGAGTTGGACGCAGGTGGAGACGGGATCGGCCATTACGTGGAAATATCCGTCCACCATTCTCAAAGGGGACCATTCCTCTTCGGAATTCTATTCCGTAGCCGTCACCAACCACTTCCAACAGGCCGATACGGGAACGAAAATGATACATATCGGCAAGGACACCCGCAGCCGCATCGTGAGCAAGGGGATTTCTGCGGGTCGCAGCGAGAACAGTTACCGGGGCCTGGTAAAAATCCTTCCGGCCGCCGTCGGCGCCAGGAATTTTTCCCAGTGTGACAGCCTGCTGATTGGCGCCGCCTGCGGGGCGCACACCTTTCCGGTCATCGAGAACGCCTGTCCTTCGGCGGTGACGGCGCACGAGGCGACCACCGGAAAAATCAGCGAGGATCAGTTGTATTACTGTGCCCAGCGGGGCATCGGGCCGGAAGAGGCGGTGGGACTGATTGTGGGCGGCTATGCCCGCGACGTGTTGAGCAAATTGCCGATGGAGTTTGCCGTCGAGGCGCAGAAACTCCTGCAAGTCACCCTCGAAGGGTCTGTGGGATAATCAAGTATAAATATGGATATCGTACTTTTTGAAATAGCGGGAAGGGGAATCACCCTGATTGATCTGGTCTGTTCTATTCTGGGCCTGAGTTGCGTGTTCCTGGCCGGACGGGGGAGCAAGGCCAATTTCTGGGTGGGTTATCTCTACACCATCGCCCTCTTTGCGCTGTTCTGGCACAAGAATCTGTTGGCGATGCTGATGCTTCAGCCCGTTTCGCTCTGCATCAATATCGTCGGCCATTACCGCTGGACGCATCCCAAGCGGCAGGAGTCCACGGCGAAAGGGGAGTTGAAAGTCAGTTACCTGAGTTGGCTGCAGCGGGGTTTTCTGCTGCTTTCGGTCGTTGTGCTGGCCTTTGGCTGG
>CAMJRT010000195.1 GCA_946408295.1 uncultured Bacteroidales bacterium | reverse complement strand
CCCGTAGGATTGTATGTGCGCAGTACGACGCCGTCCGGCTCCTTGTTCGGAACCCTTGCATCGTCGATTGCCGTGGTCGGAACACGGGACGCGACGCCTTACGGACTTCAACAGGGTGAGCGGCTGGTGGAAGCCCTGGCGGAAGTGGAGCCTAAACCGGTAATCGTCAGCGGACTGGCATTCGGCATTGATATCTGTGCCCACCGTGCGGCACTGCGTTGCGGACTGCCTACCCTGGGCGTGATGGCGACAGGAGTCGATACGATTTATCCTTGGCGGCATCGGGACGATGCGATTCGGATGGAATCACAACCCGGATGTGCTTTGTTGAGCGATTACCCGCTCGGGACGGGGGCGCTCGCAATTCATTTCATCCGTCGCAACCGGATCATCGCCGCGCTGGCGAAGGCAATCTTGCTGGTGGAGTCCAAAGAAAAAGGCGGCGGGATGATTACGGCCCGCCTCGCCTTTGATTACGGACGCGATGTCTATGCCGTACCCGGCCGGGTGGGGGATGTTTGCTCTCAGGGTTGCAACCGTTTGATTGCCGAAAGGGTGGCAGAGGCGGTTTGTTCGCCGGAACAATGGCTTGACTATCTGGGATTCGCCGTGCATTCGCCGGGGCCTGTGCGGGATTTGGGGAAAGCGGGGATTCCGGTCCGGCAGGGGGCGGCGGAGCCCGTCATACCCGGTTCCGATCGGGTGTCCCGGTCAGATACGGAGCTTTGCGCCCGTATGCTCACCCTCATCCGGGCGGAATGTGGCATCACCCTCGAACAACTCGCCCGGGAACTGCATTGCCCGGAAGTAAAACTCGCGTCGCTGGCCGCTGTTTTGGAGGCTGATGGCTTGATTCGGGTGGATTTGTTGCGCCGCTGCCGCATTAATGATTGATATTTCAAGAAAAATGCGTAAATTGCGAATCTTTTGGATAAGCCGAAAGATTTGTATTGTTGATGAGAAGACAGATGACAATTCTGGCCGTAGCCATCCTCTTGATTCTGGGTGTTTTTGCTCAGGTTTTCCCTCTTCGTTCCCAGGGCAAGGGCGTACGGGTGGAACCCAAGGCGGGGCCGGACTCGGTCTTTTTTCAATGGTTGGATTCTCTTTTGTGCGCGGATAGTACCTTTATCACAGATTCCATTCTTAAAGACCCCGAGTATATTTTCTATCCCATCGATACGATGAAGGTGCCGGATAGTCTGGAGGTTCGGGACACTTTCCGTTACAAGTATTTCCTTGCGCTTCGTGATTCCGCCACCCGGGCGGCGACACGGGACAGCCTGCTGGCCCGTTCCGACACCCTGACTCTGCAAACTCTGGATTCCATCTGGATAATGGATTCGACCGCTGCCGCCCAATGGCGTTTCGACAAGTGGTATTGGGGCTTGAGCAAAAAAGAGCGGAAGGCCTACGACCGCGACCGGAAGTTGGCGGCCCGCAATGCCGCACGTCTGGCCTACCTGGAGGCGAAAGATGCGCGGGATGATTCTCTCAGGGCCATCCGCGACTCCATTCGTGAGAATACCCCCCGTATCCTGGAGACCTGGGCGCTGCCCGACAGTCTTCATTACAAGCGTCTGCTTATGTGGAACCTGGACCGTACTTTCGACGACCTCAAACTGGTTCCGCAAGATACGAGTTACAATTACCATTATCCCGATTATCCATTCTATCGCGAGGATGTCAATGCCAACTGGCTGGGGGTGTCCGGTTCGCCCGTTCAGTCTTTCAATTTCCTGAAAAGGGCGGAGCAGGACAATGCATTCTTTTATTCCCCCTATTTGCCCTGGACCTTCACGCCTGAGAACCTTCCCCAATATAATACAAAGACTCCGTACACCGAATTGTGGTATTCCGGTACCTTGTTCAACGGGCAGGAAAAAGAAGATCTGAATGTGGGCGTACTGGTGAGTCAGAATTTTACCCCGGCCCTCAACCTGACGCTCGGCATCTACCGCTACGGCGCCAAGGGGTATCTGCAAAATGAGGAAACGGTCAACCGTACGGCGCACGTGGGACTGAATTATCTGGGCAAGAAATATACGATGCATTCGGGCTTTATTTACAACCATATAGAGCGTTCCGAAAACGGAGGTGCCATCGACCAGGATCCCAAGACGGGCGTCAACTGGATCCGGGACACCACCGTGGACTCCCGCGAAATACCGGTTCGTTTGTCCAATACGACCAATTCCATCAAACGTTATACGGCTTTCCTGGACCAGAATTACCGTATGCAGATGTCGTTCTTCAAAAAGAAAGATACGACTATGCGTATGGCTGCCGACAGTCTCGACCGGGATGTAACCAGTGCCATCATCGGTCACAGTTCGGAGTTCAGCGTCCATCGCCGCGTCTATAAGGACCAGCTGACCAGTGCTACGGCCCAGGCCTTTTATGCCCATAATTATCTCTATCCCTATGAGTCCAACGACTCCCTGCGCTGCCTGAAACTGGAGAATAAACTCTATGTCCGCCTGCAGCCCTGGAAGAGCGACGCGGTGGTTTCCAAGTTGGATGTAGGCGTAGCGGACCGGTTCCTATATTATTCTATGCCGACGCCGGATATGTATCTGGTCAAATCCAAAGATTTGTCCCGCAACACTTTCTATGTCTATGCCGGGGTGAAAGGGCAGTATGAGAAGTATTTTGACTGGAATGCGCAGGGACATTACAATTTTGCCGGAGCCGAGATAGGAGGCTTCCACGTCGGAGGCAATATCCTGTTTAATTTCTATCCTTTCCGCAAGGCGCGCCAGAGTCCCTTGTCCTTTGTGTTCCATGCGGAAACTGACCTCAAAACCCCGGATTTGCTTCTCCAGCATTACTTTACCAACCATTTCAAATGGGACAACGATTTTAAGAAAGTATCCCGGACCAATTTCAGCGGGGGTATCGAGATTCCGCATTGGGATATGAACATCAAATTTGACTATACCTTGCTGGGCAACTATATTTATTTCGATACGGATGCCCTTCCCAAGCAGTGTGACAAGCCCTTCAGCGTCTTCTCCCTGGAAGCTCGAAAAGATTTCAAACTCTGGAAATTTCATTTCGAGAACCGCCTTCTGGCCCAGTATTCCACCAACGAGCAGGTGCTGCCCCTGCCTTATCTGAGTGTCAACCTGAGATGGTATTTCCAGTTTACCGTCGTGAAGAAAGTGATGGAAATGCAGTTCGGCATCAATACTTGGTACACGACGCAATGGTATATGCAGGCCTACAATCCCGCTACGGGGGCATTTTATAACCAGTTTGACAGCAAGTACGGCGATACGCCCATTTTTGATGCCTTCCTCAATATCCAGTGGAAGCGCTGCTGTATCTATATCAAGTTGGAAAATGCCAACATGGGATGGCCGATGCGTTCGACGGACTATTTCTCCGCGCCGCATTACATCCGTGCCCAGCGCAGTGTGAAGGTCGGCATTTTCTGGCCTTTCTATATGAGTCATATTTCAAATCCCCCTGTGAAGAAATGAGTCCCGCCG
>CAMJRT010000194.1 GCA_946408295.1 uncultured Bacteroidales bacterium | reverse complement strand
AATGCAATCATATGGCGGTCACGGCCGGTAAGAGCATCGCCGCCGTACCGGGCAAGGCGACCTTCAATCCTTTGTTTATTTTCGGGGGGCCCGGATTGGGAAAAACGCACATCGCCCAGGCCATCGGCATCGCTTTGAAGCAGCAGCATCCCGATTTGGTCTTGCTCTATGTCCCGGCGGGGCGTTTCAAAGTCCAGTTTATGGACGCCAGCCAGGGCAACAGGCTGACCGACTTTCTGAGTTTCTACTCCCGCATTGACGTGCTGATTATTGATGATATCCAGGAACTGGCTTCACCTGGCACGCAAAAGGCGTTTTTTCATATCTTCAACCAACTTCATCAAGACGGTAAACAGTTGATTTTTACCTCCGACCGTCCGCCTGTTGAGTTGCAGAACTTCGAAGAGCGGCTGTTGTCCCGCCTCAAATGGGGACTCAGCGTCCAATTGACGGTGCCGGATTATGCTACACGGATGGAGATGCTTCGTTCCCGTTCGTTCCGCGAGGGAGTCGAACTGAGCGACGATGTCATTGATTATCTGGCCACGAATATCCGTACGAATTTCCGGGAATTGGAGGGAGTGTTGATTTCGCTCGTCGCCAACGCGACGCTGGCCCGCAAGGAAATTACCCTGGATCTTGCCCGTCAGGTGGTAGGCAACATTGTCGGGGAGGCCAAGAGCGATGTAACGCTCGACCGGGTTCTCAAAACAGTCTGCGATTATTTCGACCTTACGCGCGATATGCTCCTGAGCAAGTCCCGCAAGCGTCAGATTGTGCAGGCCCGTCAAATTGCCATGTATCTTTCGCGCACCTATATCACGAACATTTCTTTGTCTGCAATCGGTGCGGAGATTGGCGGAAAAGATCATGCGACCGTGTTGCACGCCTGCTCTACGGTGCAGGATTTGATTGATACGGATAAAGTTTTCCGTCAATATGTGGCGGATATTGAAAAGATTCTGCATCCTTCCGCCCGCTGATTATGTCTGCCCTGATAGCCCCTTCTTTGCTTGCCGCCGATTTTCTGCATCTGGAAAAAGATGTGCGCCTGGTGAATGAACACGCCGACCTTTTTCATCTGGATGTGATGGACGGCCGTTTTGTTCCCAATATTTCTTTTGGTTTTCCCATCATAGATGCCGTCCATTCCATTGCCACCAAGCCGCTGGATGTGCATCTGATGATTCGGCATCCACAAACCTATATCGAGCGTTTCTGCAAGGCCGGTGCCTCGATGTTGAGTTTTCATCTGGATGCCACCCGGGATGATCCTGAGTCTATTCTGGGCATCATTATGGAGCAAGGTGTCAAGCCGGGCCTGGCCATCAACCCCAATATCCCTGTCGAAAAACTTTTTCCTTATCTCGATCTCTGTGATTTTGTGCTGATCATGTCCGTATATGCCGGATTCGGCGGCCAGGTTTTCATGGAAGAAACCTATGGACGGGTGGAACGGATGAGAACGGAAATCGAATCGCGCGGACTTTCTACACACATCGAGGTGGATGGCGGCGTCAGCCCTAAAAATGCCTCCCGCCTGATTTCAGCCGGTGCGGATATTCTGGTAGCGGGTTCTTCGGTGTTCCGTGCGGATGATCCGGCTGCGGCCATCGCCGCGATGCGGGGCTAAGAATTCGAATTTTATTTCAATTCAGCCAAAACGGAGAGACAGGCGACCACATCGTCTCCCACCTCCACCTTGATGTCCGCATCCAAAGGAAGGTACATATCGATGCGCGAGCCGAACTTGATGAGTCCGCACTGCTTGCCGCGCACGCTCTCTTTTCCGACTTTGGCTTTGCAGACAATCCGACGGGCAAAGGTACCGGCAATCTGCTTGAAGAAAATTTCCTGGCCATCAGCGGTCCTGACGGCGATGGAAGTGTGTTCGTTGAGTTCGGACGCCTTGGGCATAAAAGCGAGGAAGTATTTGCCCGGATGGTATTTGTGGTAGGTGCATACCCCGCTGACCGGCCAGAAATTGACGTGCATATTAAAAAAATTCATATACACGGATACCTGGATGCACTCTCGTTTGAGGTATTCTTCTTCGAATACTTTTTCAATGATGACCACTTCTCCGTCCGCGACCGACGTGATGGCTTTCTCGCTGTCGATATTGCCCCTTCGTACGGGTACACGGAAGAAATAGAGAATAAAACACATAAGGAAAGCCAGAATGGCACTGATGGCCACCGAAATCCACGCAATGTGAATAAAATAGGTACACAGGGCGATGATGCCCAGGCAGACTGCCCAGATGGCAGCAATTGTTCCCCAGCCGTCTCTGTGAATTCTCATAAATTTTCAATTTTACTTTTGCAAAGATACGAAAAACAAATTTATATCAAAAATTCAAGTTCTTTGAACGCAAATTTCCGTATGCTTCCCTCCCGGGTTTCCAGTAAAGCCCTGCCGATCTCTTCCGTACCGAGAAAACAAGCCTCGAAACGCTCTCCTGTGCGCAAATCCCGGTAGGGATGCCACGAGTCCCGGCGGTACAACTTCTTTTCATACGACGCTGTCAGCCGATCGGCGTCCATCTGCAAGAAGCCTTCAAAAATAGCCCCGAAGCGCGCTAATTCCGTCTGTAGGGTATCCCGGGTAAAATGCGTGCCGGTCAACAAAGAGACGGAGGTCGGATTGGGGACTTCGGGCGGAAAGTCCCGCTGCCCCAGATTGATGCCGATTCCGATGATGCTGCGCACCAAGGTGTTTCCCTGCAAGCCGTTTTCAATCAGGATGCCGGCGATTTTCTTATCGCCCACATAGATGTCATTGGGCCATTTGATACGGGCTGGCAAATCCCACTTTTCCAAAAATGCGACAACGGAAAGGGCGGCCGTCCGGCTGAGCAGAAATTGCCGGTCGGCGGGAAGGGGAGTGAGCCCGAAACAGGAGAACTCCTTTAATAGTATGGAGAAAAGCAAGTTCTGACCTGTCTGCGACGACCATTTGTTGCCTTGTTGTCCCCGTCCGTCCGTCTGACAAAATGTAGCGATGATTGACAAATTGTCAAGCGTTCTCACGTCCTTCAGGGCCCGGTCGTTCGTGGAAGACAGGTTTTCGTGCCAGATAATGTTCATTGGATTATTTTTTGTATCTTTGTCATCTTGCAAATTTAGAAAAATAAGACAACACTATGGCGCCCAAAAAGAATAATAAAAAGAAAAAAGTCGTTACATTTAATTTCTCGTGGTTGTATTTCATATTGACGCTCGTTATTTTGTGGATGATTATCAGGCCTTCCGGCGGTTCCAATCCACAGAAAGTCGAGTGGGATGAAGTGAAAACGATGGCGGAAGCGGGAGATATCAAAGAAATTGTGTATGTGCGCAACGATTTTTCCGGGAAGATTACCATCCGTCCGGAGAAACTGGAAGCGTATGCCGCTAAATTCGGCGGAAACGTTCCGGCCAAATCTCCGCATTTTACCTTTATGGTATCTTCCTCCTTCAATGCGGAGGAAATGTTCGGAAAATTGAATGACG
>CAMJRT010000193.1 GCA_946408295.1 uncultured Bacteroidales bacterium | reverse complement strand
CGCCGTTCAAAGGGTCGCGTTATGTGCAGTCGCGTTTTGATGCCTCCGTCCGGGAGCAGTTGGAGCGTTTCTTGGCCGAGGGGCGCACCGTGTTGTTTGTAGGAACTCCTTGTCAGGTAGCGGCCTTGTCGTCTTTGAAGGATCATCCTCGTCTGATTTGTGTGGACCTGGTCTGTCACGGGACGGTTCCGGCTTCCTACCTGGAGCAGGAATTGGCCTACTTGGCGCCCGGTCGCTCCTTGACGGATGTCCGCTTTCGCGAGGGACATTCGTATGAAATGAGTTTGTGGGAGAAAGAGCGTTGCGTGTACCGTCGCCCGGCTGTTCGTTCTCCCTATTTGTATGCCTTTCTTTCCAGTTTGACTCTGCGGGAAGCCTGTTATCGCTGCCCGTATGCCCGTCCGCAGCGGGTGGGGGATATCACCCTGGGAGATTTTATCGGCTATCCGAAGCCGGGCGTTTCTTTTGTGGTGACCCATACGCCCAAAGGGGAGGAATGGATGAAGCGTTGCGGGGCCGTATTGGAAGAACGCTCGCTGGAAGAGCGGGCCGCGTATCGTCCGGGCCTGCTGGAGCCGACCGCACCTTCTCCTCTTCGTCCCGTATTTTTGAAGTATATGGAGCGGATGCCGTTCCCGCAGGCGGTCCGCAAGACATTGCGCGGGTATTTTTGGAGGCTTCCGTTCCGGCAGGCCTGGAAATGGCTGCACCACCGGGCACACCGGGTCAAATGTTTCATCAAAGGAAAATGAAAGTACTGTTCATCATCGTCACCTACAATGGGATGGCGTGGCTGGAGCGCTGTCTGGGCTCGGTCGTGGCGCAAGGAACATCCTTGTCCGGAGGGCAGGGAGATGCTGCGGCTTCGTCTGCGGCTGGGACGCAGGTGGATATCTTTGTCGTGGATAACGACTCCACGGACGGGAGCGCTGATTTTGTGGAGGCGCGTTTCCCGCAGGTCCGGTTGATGCGTTGCGCGGAGAATCTGGGCTTTGCCGCCGCCAACAACTTGGGTTTCGAGTATGCGATGCGCAAGGGCTACGACTATGTCTATCTGCTCAACCAAGACGCTTGGCTGGAGGAGGGGGCGCTGGCGGCTTTGCTGGCGGCGGCTGTGGCTCATCCGGAGTATGCCGTCCTCAGTCCGCTGCAATTACAGGCCGATGGGGTGACTTTTGATCCTAAGTTTGGGAAACTGATGAAGCGTGCGTGCGTGAGCGTTGAGGGAGCGCAGGGAAAAAGAATTTCGGGGGCCCTTTTCTCGGGACCCGAAAACTTTTTTCCTGTGCGTGATGAGCAAGCACGCGAAATCATTCCCTTGCCCTTTGTGATGGCGGCGCATTGGCTGGTGCCGGTGCGGGCATTAAAGGAGATAGGAACTTTTGCCGAACAGTTCCCGCTCTACGGGCAGGATGACAACTGGTGCGACCGGGCCCGCTACCACGGCTGGAAAATCGGCGTCGTACCCCCGGCCCGCGCCATCCACGACCGGGCCTCGCGCCGCGAAACCCAAGACCGCCTCATCGAACGCAACTATTTCAACACCGCCCTCGTCCGTCTGGCCGACATCAACCGTCCGCTGTGGCTTTCCTGGCTGTACGTATGCCTTTTCACCCCTGTCCAGGCCCTCAAGTACCGCTCCTGGACGCCCTTCCGCCAGTTCCCTTCCCTCTGCCGGCACAATGCTGGAATCAAGGCCCTTCGTCATTCGACGAAAAACCATTCATAAAAAATCCCGACCAGCCGGCCGGGACTTTATCATTTAGCGAACCTGAATCATCACCACGCCGTGCGGGGGAATCGTCGCATGCCAGAAATAATTGCAATCCACCTTGCCGATGTCGCTGCGCGTCCACATATTGCGGAGTTGGACATCCCGGACATAACCCAGCGACCTGGGCGTGAAGCCGAGGTCGAGTTCCTGTTGGCTCATATTGAAGAGTCCTACCGCCATACTGCCGTCGGAGAGGGGTTTGGCGTACAGGCGGAACTGTTCTCTTTGGCAGACCAAGACCGCCATCTGTCCCGCTTCGTCCTGATTGACTGCGATGATTTCCGGGTTTTTGAGCAGGCCCAGGGTGAAATCGTCCAATTGATCCAAGTCACAACCAATCAGCAGGGGAGAAGACAGTAAGGACCACAATGAAATGTGCGTGTACTGTTCGTCGGGAGTCAGACGGGTGGGATGGTGGTGTTTGCCCCATCCCAGTTCGCCCACAACCAGCATATCCGCATCGGGCCAGTGACCGGGGCCGATGGCTTTGCTCCAGTGGGGGGCCCAATCAAATCCGATGTGTTTCATACTGGCCCATGTGTCGCGGATGTCATCGGTTGTCCGGAAACAGTTGCTCAGCGAAGCCCAGGATGGCGCATCGGCAAAAGGCGCCGCGTTGGACAGACTATACACGATATCGCGTTTGGTCGCTAGAAGGGCCTCCTGCATCTCCTGTACATGGGGAACATCCTGCGGGTACCAGTCGTACTTGAGATAGTCGAAACCCCAGTCAGCCCACTGCTGTGCATCCGCTTTGGCGAAGGAATAAGGACCGAAATAGTGGTAATCACTGCGTTTGGCTTTCTTCCGGTCAATTTTATACACATCATCGTGGAGTCCTTCTTTGATAAACTTGTAGGTGCCGTCTTCAAAATCGGCGCTGGAGCCGATGTGCCCGGCATAAGAAGTAACCCAGGGACCGGAGTAAATGCCGACTTTCAAGCCGAGGGCGTGGATAGAATCAGCCATCGCCTTCATATCCGGGAACTTGCTGTTGGACTGGATGGCGCCATACTTGCCGCCGCGCAGTCCCTGCCAGCCGTCGTCAATGTTGATGTAACTCCAACCGTAATCGGCCAGTCCGGAGCGGACAAGGGCTTTGGCGGCAGCCAAAACATTTTCCTGCGAAACGGTATTGCCCCATACATTCCAGGAGTTCCAACCCATCGGGGGCGTCAGGCAGATGGTCTGACCGATTTTGAAGGTCAGTTCGCTTTCGGCCGTTCCGGCTTCGTTGCAGGCCTGCAGCTTCACTTTATAGTTGCCCGCCTTGCGGACTTTACCGGTGATGATACCCGTTTGAGCGTCCAGCTGGAGTCCTTTGGGCAGGCCGGTGGCCGAGAAGGTCATCGGGCGCAGACCGGAGACAGGAATGCGGTAAATGACGGGATTGTCGGGCCGGGCGCCATATACCTTGGGCCCGTGAATTTCCGGGGCAGGCCGCTCTTTCGGAGTCAAGACGTATTTTTCGCCGGCCGAGGCTTCTCCCTCGCCCAGTTGGACAAACACATCCCACAGCACCTTTTCCATCACTTTGTATCCCGCTTTGTTGGGGTGGACGGCATCCTTGCGGAGTTCGGTGCGCATACCGCCGTTCTCATCAATCATCGCGCTGTGGTAGTCTGCCAGAGGCAGTTTTTCTTTCTCCGCATAAACCTTGATCATCGTGTTGAGCGAGTCGATCTTGGGACGGGGATCGCCCACTTCTTTCCGCCAGCCGA
>CAMJRT010000192.1 GCA_946408295.1 uncultured Bacteroidales bacterium | reverse complement strand
AGCGCACATTCCAGATGGCTATGCTGAAACTCACTTGTGGTATGAAGGAGATAAAGGGCAGCCCTTATCAACTTGTAGAGTTCCTTGAAGGTCTCACGGGATTGTGTCAACTTGCCGATCTGGGTGTTCTTTCCCACCAAGATACAGCCCGCGCTGTCCTTCGCGGTCGAGCCATTGTGGAGCAAAATCCCGTCGAACCCCTTGACACCCAAGAGCCGGGGCATCTTTCCTTCGCAAAAATCCTTAATCCACTTGACGGATGCGAACTTCGGGGAAACGATATTCATCGCCACCCCGTAAGTGCCGGTAGGGATGGCCGTCTCGCCTTTGACCTTAATCTGGTTAATCTTGCCCGTAGGCATAGATTGCGTGAGTCCCCGGTCTTTGTCCTCCAAAGTGTTGCAGAACAATTTCCCGTCCACGAATAGGCGACCTATCGTATAGGTGTCCTTCTTCCATTTCCGTTCTACCTTGAGTTTCATTTCTTACCTCCTTTCTTGGGTGCGAACTGGCCGTTCTTGGCCCTGGGCTGCTTGGACTTCCTGGCATCTTTCAGGATGGACTCAACCGCATCCTCCTCGCATTGGAGTTTCCGGGCGATCTCGCCGATGAGGGCCTTTTGGAACAAGCGGAGGAACGGGTTCTTCGGGAAAAGGATAAGGAGCGACGCAAGGAAAGACCAAGTTTCAGTCATGGCAATCACGACACCGACCACACCGGCGGTCAAGCCGAACTCCCAGCTCGTCTCCGCTTCGATGGCCTTGTCAATGCAGAGGAACACAAGCATCGCCGCGCCGTACACGACGAGTTTCTCCACCGTGAGGCGCATAAGTTCGCTCCGGGCGAAATTCTTCCGCTTGATTGCAACCGCAATCCCACAAACCAAATCTACCGCCGTCGCTATCACGACGAGGTAGATGATGAGCCCTCCGCCCGTGACCGCATCGGCCACGAACATGAGCAACCCCATGAACCATCCGGCGGGGTAGTGGAGCATCTCCACCACCTTCTGCCAGACCCTTGAAAGAATAGTAATCATTGTTATTTTAGTTTTTTCCTATGCCAGCTTTATCCATTTCCGCGTCATTCGTATCGCCAAATACCGATTTCAAATCATACCTTGAAAATTCCCTACGCAACCCATTCACGGTTGACCTCAAAGACCTTTCGCTCATAGAGGTTGTCCTCGCTTGCGTCAAGGCGAAATCAAAACTACACCCCAACTATCGAAAGAACTTGAACTGCCTTCTTTTCAACCTACGCGCCTTGGAGGAACAATACCGGGTTACTCTCATGCCCGTCCAAGTGACGGATATTTTTTGGGGATACTTCATCTCGTTCTGCCAATCACGCGGACTCAAAAACTCCTCGATAGCGACGATGAGCAGCCAGCTCAAAGCCATCCTTTCGTGGGCTGCGAAGTACAACGCAACGGTGTCTCCGACATACGGCGAAATCAAACCAATTAAGGGCAATTCATCCGAGATCGCGCTCACGGCAGACGAGGTGTCCCGAATCGCCTATTTCGACATTGACCGGTTCTACGCGAACCGCCGGAATGACTTCCGGGCGAAGATGCACCGCATACGCGACCATTTCGTGCTTTCGTGCAACTTGTTCCAGCGTTTCAGCGACATGCGGAGGGTAACGCCGGAGTGCTTCTCGCGGAACATCTTCACGATTGTCCAACAAAAGACCGGGAGCGTGGCCGTCGTAAACATAGACAAGTACGCCATCGATGCAAAGACCACTTACCGAATCCTGGAAAAGTACGGCTACAATTCCCCATACACCGGAGGCATAGGCAACTACAACGAGTTCCTACATATCCTCATGCGCGACATCGGTTTCACGGAACTCGTCCGGGTAGAGGAGCGGGTGAATGGGAAACTTGTCGTATCCACCGAGCCGAAATGGAAGATGATTTCAAGCCATTGTTCCCGACGGACGGCGATAACCATAGGGGTACTCCGTGGCCACAATGTCCACGCATTGAAGCGGTGTAGCGGACACCACAGCCTCGAAACATTGGATCGCTACATCATCGACGAGTAGGTTGCTCAAGGTTGTCAAAGAACTCTTTTTTGGAAGGGGCGGTGGGCTTTCCATCGCCCCTTTTTTGTTTTACAAAGTCAGTCAGTTAGGGCCGAAAGTGATTAGGTTATCTTGCACTCCAACTTTTGAAGAATCACTTCGATGTCGAACTTGATATCTTCCTTGACTTCGCCATCCGGCAGACTGTCCGCACGGAGTTTGGCGAGTTCAAGTGCGCCCCTCAAAAGTTTCACCGCATCCATCACGCAACCTTGATAATCCAGAACTCCATATTCCCGGACGCATCCTTGCAGATTGCGGTCAGTCTCACCCCGGAAGTCGCTCCTGCATCCACCGAAACAACGCCGCCTTCAATGCTGATGGACGATGCCTCGCTTGCTCTCGTCTCCCAGGACGATGCGGTAAGCACGGATGGGGTGAGTGTGGTTGTCCCTCCGGCAGAAACTTCCACCGGAGTAAGGTGGACATACCTGTCCACACCAGCACCGAAACGGATGCAGGAGAGCAGGGAGTTCACCTTGTCAATAACGGCCACATCCCACAACTGTTCGCGGTAATCTCCCGCCACTCTTTCCGGGAAGGATGCACCTTCCGGTGCCGCGGCTGGAAGTACGCCGCCTTCCTGATTATACACCTTCACGCATCCCAAGCAGATTTCTACAAACGGAGACATCCATTGGTTATCAATGTGAACATGGCCATAGTATATGGCGAGGAACTTGTCAAGATTGGCGGAGATAATATTGGCTATTGCTTGCCCTCCGTTCAATGTCGAAGATGTCGAATAGGTGTGAGATTGAAGTAGCGGTGTGTGTGTGAAGATTACGGCCTTGTATCCTTCGGGCATTGAATTGAATGTAGCCGTTAGGAAGTTCTGCGTCTCGGTGGTGAAATAGTATTGCTTGTTGAAGTTGATGCTCATCAAGACGATGAAACGAAGTTTCAGCCGCTCAATGTCACGGTAGTAATTGCACCCCTGCATCGCACCGCCTACGGAAGTCCGTTCGTCAACCTGCTGGATGAACTCCGCGTGGATTTCACCGGCGGTGAAACTCCGGTCTCCGCCATCCTTCGCATAATAGCGGTTGTCATCGTGGTTGCCTATCGCAAAGAGAATCGGGACATCTGGGGCGGACAAGAACTTCGCAATATCCCGTGCGTCTATTTTTCCTTGTGCCGCAGTCTGCCTGCCATCTATCGCATCACCCAAGCAAACCAGGTTGTCCACTCTAACCCGACTGGCAAATTCTTTCATCGCCAAAAAGGCACCCGGTGCGGCGAACGGGGCAAACGGGCGATAGTCCTCGTCTATATCCCGATAATGGACATCGGAACAAACGATGAGTGTGGCCGATTGGTTGCCCTGCCTTGCCCGCACCTTCGCCACCGTGTCGGCCATCTCGTCCGCGAAATAGTCCTTCATTTCTGACTGGCTCAACCAGGTAAGCACG
>CAMJRT010000191.1 GCA_946408295.1 uncultured Bacteroidales bacterium | reverse complement strand
TCCTTGAGATAAATGGAGAAGTCGATGTCGAGATCCAAGGCGTCAGTTTTGTCGGCGGTCGGGTTACGGTCGCGCTGGAAGGTGGAGAAGACGGTGGAGCGATCAAGATTTCCTCCGGGACCTGGGAGTTCGAGGACTGCTCATTTTCCGGTAACAAGGCGACGAACGGTGGAGCGATTGCGATGTCCGGAGGGTCTGTTAAATTCGTGGGCTGCGTTTTCAACGAGAACGAGGCCTTGTGTGATGACATCAATCGGACCAGCGGTACCGGTTTTGGCGGCGCTATCGACTGTGACTCCAATGCCGTTATCTCCATCAGCGGATGTACCTTCTCGGGCAATGTCGCCTGGAAAGGAGGAGCGGTGGATCTTTACAGCAGCGGCGCCGAAGTATTGATTCAGAATTCAACTTTTACAGCCAATGGGAATGATAACACCCGTGACGGCGGCGCCATTTTTATGAAAACCAGCGCGTCCATGAAAGACTGCGTGCTGACCGGCAACAAAGCGAAATATGGTGCCGGAATGCGCGTTGTTGATCATCACGTTTCTATAGAAGGAGGCAGTTTCAACGCGAATACAGCATCCGGAAACGCAGGCGCCATCAGTGTGGGAGAGAAAGGAAGACTGGAAATCGGCAATGAAAAACCTGTCACTTTCCAGGGTAACTCCGCCGCTTTATATGGAGGGGCCTTGGAAGTGGAGAGTTTCAGGGAATCGCTCGGAAACAATGTCCGCAACGCGATTTTTAAGGATAACCAGGCGCAATACGGCGGCGCGGTGGCCGTGTATGGCAAGGGTGGCAAAGCCACAAGCATGTACTTCAAAGATTGTACGGTAGAAGGAAACTCCGCGACCAAGGACGGTGGAGCCTTCTATGTGGAAGATGAATCATTCATCGATCTTACTCGGATTGTCCTCAAGAATAACCATGCCAACAATATGGGCGGGGCCCTCTGTATCCACGGTTGGAAAGGGGTTCAGGCATTCCGCTCCTCCTTCACCGGCAATTCTTCCGGCACCGGAGGCGCCATTTATTCGGAAGGTTCCAGTGACAAGTATGCCTATCTTTTCATTGACGAATGTTCTTTCGATGCCAATTCTATTTCAAACCGGTATGGCTGTACCATCAACATCAATGGTCTCGACCTTTTCTGTATGAACAACTGTTCCGTGAGGGGCTCTTATACGACGACCGGCCAATCGTCCTATCAAACGGGATTGAATGTATCCTGGATAGCCATCGATCAGATACAGACCTGTTCCAGCATCAGCAACTGCTCCATTGTCGGTGACACGCGGAATGGCGCGGATGGCGGCGCGCTGACCGACAATACCGCCCTGGTCGGCGTCATGGGTTCTGCAACTCATTATTTCACCAACAACCTCATCGTTCCCGAGTCCGAAGGAGTATCCTCCATCGGCGGTGAGGCGGGCACCGAACTCATCGATTTGTGCTATACGCATTACAACAAACTTGTCAAGACGGGAACCGCAGCCGACAAAGGCGGTAACGTGAGCGGCGTGTTGGCCTCTGCGATCGGAGGACTCGCTTGGAGCGCCGACGCCGGTTGTTGGCAGTGGAATGGTCAGACGGGCGGCTCCACCCCTTCCTTGATTACAAAAACAGCGGCCATTGAACGTCTTGTTACGCTTTGCCCCAAGTTCGTCGAATGGTGCGGCGAGGACATCAACAAGGATCAGCGCAATGCGCTTCGTGGCGACGCCTGGTGGCCCGGCGCTTATCAAAACTAGCATGAAATGAGAAGAAATTTGCTAAAACATTTATCGGTTGTCATCTGTTTTGTGGTTTCGATGGTTGCCTCGGCGCAAAACGTGCAACTTGGCGGCGTCATCAAAGACGCAGAAACCGGCGAGGGCATCATCGGCGCTTCGGTGATGATGAAAGGTACCACCACCGGAACCGTTACCGACCTTGACGGTAACTTCTCCCTCAGCGTTCCTTCCGGTGCGGACATTGTGGTCAGCGCTTTGGGATATGAAGATTACTCTCTGGTGTCTGCTGCCGGAATGGCATCTCTGGACATCCTTCTGCATCCCTCCACCCAGTTTCTCGATGAGATTGTGGTCGTGGGATATGGCACACAGAAGAAAGTAAACCTCACGGGTGCCGTATCCACAGTGAATTTTGAAGAATTGGCCGAATCCCGTCCGGTTACTTCTATCGCTTCGGCCCTGGCCGGCACCAGCGCCGGTCTGTCCGTACGCACAACCTCGTCTGATCCGGGCAACGAATCCAGCACCATCCGGATACGTGGAACAGGAACGCTGAACTCTTCTTCGCCGCTTTATATTGTGGACGGTGTGGAGAGCAGCATGAGTTATGTCAACGCTCACGACATTGCCACCATAACGATTCTCAAGGATGCCGCCTCCTGCGCCATCTACGGAAACAGGGGCGCCAACGGTGTGGTTCTGATTACTACGAAGCAAGGGTCTGAAGGCCGTGTCAACGTAACTTATTCCGGAAACGTCTCCTTTAACAGCCCCATGCATAAACTGTCGTATCTGACAGATTATGCCGATTATATGGAGCTCATGAATGAGTCGCTCTCCAACATCGGCCAGGCGGAGAACTTCCTTCCCTCAACCATCCAGACCTGGCGCAACGCCAAGAACAATCCCGATGGAATTGCGGATTCCGGTTATCCCAACTATGTGGCCTACCCCAATACCGACTGGCAGGACTGTATGTATAGGAATGTGGCTTCTCACGAGCATAACATTTCCGTGTCAGGGAAGGGTGGCAAAGCCAGTTATCTGATTTCTGCCAATTACATGTACAATCCGGGTCTTATCTCCAATACGGCTGCAAGGAAATACCAGGTCAGGGCCAATATCGACGTCCAACCTACCCAATGGCTTACCGTAGGGATGCAAACCTATGGCTCCGTGCTCAGCAAACAGTCCGGAGATTTTTCCACGGCCGTAGATTATATCGGAAAATCAACGCCCGGCGTTTATCCTTATTATGGCGGTTACTATGGATTTCCCGCTGCCAATGAGGAGAGCGCGACGGCCAGTAACCCGCTGTATACGGTCAATGAGGAGGATGCCATACGGACGAATTCAAGAATCAAAGTCTCGGGATATGCGAAGATTGATTTTCTGAAGGATTTTTCATTCAAGACGCTTTTGAATTACGGGCGTTACTGGTACGACTATCAGTCCAAGCCGGTGGTTCCCCAGCCGGTGAAGATGAATTTCGCCACGGGCGTGCAGATGACGACCGCGCAGCCGACGGAGACGATGGAGACTTGGTTCCGGGCCAACGGAGACTGGGACTATACCATTCAGACAACACTCCATTGGAATCATACCTTCGGCGGCCATCACGAACTCAGCGCTCTTGTCGGATATGAGGAGTATTACAGTTATGAATATAATCACAATGCGACGAAGAAGGGCCTGATTGCTCCGAGCATCTGGGTAGCCGATACCGCAGTGGAGCCGCGTCTCTGCAAGCAGTGGTTCCTGAGTATGAAAC
>CAMJRT010000190.1 GCA_946408295.1 uncultured Bacteroidales bacterium | reverse complement strand
TTGGCTCCGAAAAGCAGGAGGATGACCAGGGCAATCAGGATGATTTCGCCGGTTCCGAGGTTCATAAAAAGAAGGTGCTTCATAATTTCATTCAATCATTTTGGCAAATGTAGTTATTTTTTCGTAAGTTTGTAGCCTATGACAGGAATTTTTGATTCGGGCAGCGGCGGACTCTCCGTCCTCAGGGAAATGCTGAAGGTGCTTCCCGGTGAAGACTATCTCTATTTTTCGGACAATGCGCATTGCCCGTATGGGGAAAAGTCGCCTGAATATATCTGCGAAAGGGCCGATGAAATCACCGCGATGATGCTGGCGAAAGGCTGCGACGTCGTCGTGGTCGCCTGCAATACGGCGACGGCGGCCGCGATTTCGCACCTGCGTGCGAAATTCGCCATCCCCTTCGTGGGGATGGAGCCGGCTGTCAAGCCGGCGGCCGCCCTCACCCGCAGCGGCGTTGTCGGGGTGCTGGCTACCGAAGGGACGCTCAAAGGGAAAAAGTACCATCTCATCCGCAATCGCTATGCCGACAATGTCAAGGTCGTCGAGCAGGTGGGAAAAGGCTTCGTGGAACTGGTCGAGTCGGCTTGTCTGGAGGGCCCGCACGCGGAAGCCGTCGTGCGTGAAAGTGTCCGTCCGCTGGTGGAAGCCGGCGCCGACACCCTCGTGCTGGGCTGCACCCACTATCCTTTCCTGTCGCCGGCCATCGCCCGCGTCGCTTCACAACTGGCGCCTGCCACGCAATTTACTTTGATTGATCCCGCACCCGCCGTCGCACGGCACTTTCTGGACATCCGCAAAAGGACGGATGCCGGGACTGCGGATGACGGCAGCGTCGCCCCCGCCCCCGCAAATGTCTCCGCAGCAGCCCCGGCGCCCCGCGTAACCCTGATGGCCAGCGGACCGGACACAACCTTGAAACAATTATATCATCATTTCATTTTTCAATCTTAATCATTATGAAAAAAATTATTATTGCAAGTGTCGTCCTGCTTCTCCTTGTGATTCTTGCTATGGTCACCTGTCCGGACAGGAACGCCCATCAGAACGCGATTGTCGCCAAATGGAGCCAAGTGGACAAAGAGGCGGACGAGTGGGAAAAGTTGGGGGGCGCCATCGGAAGCAAATTCATCTCATTGGCCTTGGATGCCCGTCTGGATGTACAGGATTGTGTCGTCCTCAGTCTCGGACAGATTGACGGGGACAAGATCGTTTCCGTCGGCCTTTTCAAGCACGTGTTTGTCGTCAGTAAGGAAAAAATCGACGCGGCGTTGAAATAATAACGGCCGAAAGTTGCAAATTCACAAAAAAACGTCAAAAAAAAGAAAAACTTTTTCAAGCCTGTGGTAAATTTGAAGAATAAATCTTAACTTCGTACGATTTTGTCGGAAAATCGGGATTGTCCCCGGCTTTCTGCATCCGTAGAAATTTTATTAAAAACATAATAAAACAATGGAACAAAAAAGCAAAAACGGCAATTTGATTGCCATCATCACGATGTGTTTCATCTTTGCGATGATTTCTTTCGTGACCAATATGGCCGCCCCCTTCGGCAATATTTGGAAAGGCCATTACCCGTGGGCCGGTATGATGGGTAATATGATGAACTTCGCCGCCTATCTCTTTATGGGAATCCCGGCGGGAAAGATGCTGATGAAGGTCGGGTACAAGAAGACGACCCTTATTGCATTGGCAACCGGCTTCTGCGGCATCGTCGTAGAATGGTTTTCCAGTTTCTCTTTCGTGGGCTCCGCCGCCATTTATGTCTATCTTCTCGGCGCCTTTATCTGCGGTTTTTGCGTGTGTATGCTCAACACGGTCGTCAACCCTATGCTCAACCTGCTGGGCGGTGGCGGTAACCGGGGCAACCAGCTCATCCAGACCGGCGGTACGCTCAACTCCTTGACCGGAACGCTCACTCCGCTCCTTATCGGCGTGCTCATCGGTACGGTCAGCGCGGAGACCTCTATGTCCGATGTGGTTCCCTTGCTCTTCATCGCTATGGCCGTGTTTGCCATCGCCTTTGTCATCATCTGGTTTGTGAAAATCCCCGAGCCGGCGCAGGAACGCAAGGCCGTGGCCTATGAGCATAGCGCTTGGAACTTCCGTCACTTCGTGCTCGGCGCCGTCGCCATTTTCTTCTATGTCGGTATCGAGATAGGTATTCCGGCACAGGTCAATTTCTTCCTCTCCGACGCCACGCAGAGGGGGGCCGGCATCGCTGTCAACGGGGCAGCCATCGGGGGTGCCATCGCAGCCGTGTACTGGCTCCTGATGATGATCGGCCGTTTCGGCAGTACTTTGATTTCCGGCAAGATCAGCACCCGTACCCAGATGACGACGGTCAGTCTGGTGGCAATCGTTCTGGTCCTGGCGGCCATCTTTACGCCCAAGGAAGTGGCGGTCAATATGCCGGGTTACAGTTCAACCGATGGATTTACGATGTTTATGGTCCCTCTCAGCTGTCTGTTCCTCGTGCTTTGCGGTCTGTGCACCTCCATTATGTGGGGAGCCATCTTCAACCTGGCCGTCGAAGGCCTGGGCAAGTACACCGAGCAGGCTTCCGGTATCTTTATGATGCTGGTCGTCGGTGGTGGCGTGATGCCGCTCATCCAGGAATACCTGGCTAAAGCGGTGGGTTATATGAATAGTTATTGGCTTGTCGTCGCGATGTTGGCCTACCTGCTCTTCTATGCCCTCGTCGGCTCCAAGAACGTGAATAGAGACATTCCTGTAGATTAATGAATCATCGGCCTCTGACGGGCTTTAATACAGCATAATTATGGAAAAGAATTTTGTAGTAGGCGTCGATGTGGGCGGACAGACCACCAAGATTGGCGTCGTCGATAAAAAAGGGAAAATCTTGTCCCAGACCGTCATCCGTTCCGACATCTTCGGAAGCGACGAGCATAAATATCTCCAAGCGCTCGCGGACGCTATCAACAATGTCATTGCCGAGGCGGGCAAGGCCGGGCAAATCCGTGGTGTCGGTGTCGGCGCTCCCAACGGCAACTATTATCAAGGTACGGTGTACAATGCACCCAACCTGGCCTGGGCCGTGGGCAAGAATGTGGAATTTGCCAAGATTCTCTCCGCCAACCTCGGCGGCATCCCCGTGTCTCTGACCAATGATGCCAACGCGGCGGCCATCGGCGAGATGACCTACGGCGCGGCCAAGGGGATGAAAAACTTCATTATGATTACCCTCGGCACGGGTGTCGGCAGCGGTATCATCATCGACGGCAAACTCGTCTATGGCAATGACGGTTTCGCCGGCGAACTCGGCCACACCACCGCCATCCGCGGCGGCCGTCCGTGCAACTGCGGCTTGAAGGGCTGCCTGGAAGCCTATTGTTCCGCCATCGGCGTGGCCCGCACGGCCCGAGAGTGGCTGGAGACGCGCAGCGAGGCTTCCCTTCTGCGCAATGTCGAGAACATCAGTTCCAAAGATGTGTATGATGCGGCCAAGATGGGCGACAAACTGGCGCTGGAAATCTTTGACTACACCGG
>CAMJRT010000189.1 GCA_946408295.1 uncultured Bacteroidales bacterium | reverse complement strand
GTTCTTCGTGCGCGTGTGCGCGAGAGTGCGCGAATCTTGAGGGCCGAAAATTCCCTGCAGCTCATTGTGTGGGCGGGTGCGCGTGTCTTGAGGGTGGAAAAATCCCTGCAGGTCTTTGAGCGGGGGTTGAACGGCCGTTGAACGGGAGTTGAACGGGAGTTGAACGGGAGTTCGTGATTTCATCCGCGCTAGCTCCGTGCTACCCTCGTGCTTCCTTCGCAAGTCTTTCGCTAATCTAGTGCTATCCCCCTCGCTAGTCCGTCGCAAGGCCGTAGCATAACCGTTGCGTAGTCGGCGGGATCGGGGGAGACAAAAAAAATGGGAGCGAAACTGGTTCTTCGCTCCCGGTGGCCGGGTCTATCCTGGGGAGGGTAATGGGGATTTCCCCGGCCGTTGCAAAGGTACTGATTCCCGAATTATCAAACAAAAGTAGTTATTCATACTCAAATGTAGTCTTTGTTGAAAAATTCCCTAAATAAAACCGTGACGAATTGCCCGATTCTATATTACTTTGTAGAAAGATTTCTTGTTATGGACGATGAAAAGAAAATGACTTTAGTCCTCACCCTTTCGGACATTGCGGAGGGTATCAATACCACGATCGAGGCTTTGAGACTGATTGCGAACGGCCTGGACGATGTGGCGAACCTTCTGCGGGAAACGGTGACAACCGAAACAGTTTAATTTAAAAACCATAGTACTATGCCAACTGCAACTGTAAAAGCCACAAAAACGACTGTCGCACCCGCCCCCGAAGAAAGGTGGCGCAATTCCTCCATCCACCCCGAGCTGATGGTCAGCGACAAGGGGCGCGTCAAAGCGAGGGACTACCAGCTTGTTACCAAAGACAAGGACGGGCAGTTCCGCATCTACAATGTCCCGGCCAAGATGCTTGACGCGCAGGTCGGCCAGTCCGGGGAGGTCTTCGTTAATTTCACGAACTCGCACGGCAACCAGATGACGGAGTATGTCGCGCAGATGGTCGCAACGGAGTTCGTTCCCAACGAAGACCCAGCCAGGTACACGAAGCTCAGGTTCCGCGACCTTAACCGTGGAAATGTGAAGGCCTCCAACCTCTATTGGGACGGGGCCGGTATCTATTCGAAGAAATAACCGTCTTGGTTTTTGGTCTTGCTCGTTTCATTGTGTGGGAAACCCTGCTCCTTTTGGGGCGGGGTTTTTTGTGCCTTCTTCGAAAAAGTTTTCAACTGCATAACTCGCGAGAACACCGTCATAAGTTGTTCATTTTCAACTATTACAAAAAGTTATCAAAATCTAATACGGTTTGATACGGGGTAATACAGTCGTTTTGAGTTTACGATAATTCCGAAATCTATATTTCTAGGTAAAGGGACACGCGGTGTGTCTCTAAAACCCTAAAATTTCGGCTATGACGAAAGAACAAAACATCTTCCTGGTCTTGTCCGTTCAGACCGCAAGCCAGGTGTCTTCCCTCCTGGGGGTGGACTTGAACTCCCTACCTCCGCGCGACATTCCCCGAACCGCGCCCAAAGAACTTGTGACCGAATCCGGGAAAAGGTACGCCCACGGCCTTCGGGGCATCCAGGAACTGTTCAATGTCTCCCACGCGACCGCGCAGAAGTACAAGGACGGAATTCTCAAGGAGGCCGTCTTCCAGTCCGGGCGGAAGATCGTGGTTGATGTGGACAAGGCCCTTGAACTGTTCAACTCTAGAAACGGGAGGTAGCAATGGCAAAGAAAGAAATTCCCTCCCCGCGCGTCACCGCGAAAGGAGGGAACTGTGTCTCACACACTTCAAGCGAGCGCAAAGGTAATCATTTTTGTAAGATTGACAAAATCTTGCCGTCCATCAAAGACCAAGCCCCTAAACTCCGGGATGCGTTCTCTTCGGAGATAATGACGCGCTTCCAGGCAGGGGAACTGACCGGGATACGCACCTCAAGTGTATGCCGATTCGTTGCTGACCAAAAGATGCGTAACACGATTTGGAGCTGCGGATTACACAAGGACAATAACACGGGCTGCTGGGCGGAACACCTGACGATGAACCGCGCCCTTGCCGTGGATTACTACAAGGACGAAACGGAGGAGATCTGGCGCGAGCTCCCGCCCAAAGGTCAGCAAGCGGTCTTCAAGGCGATAGACGCATACCTTCAGCGGAAGGACTTGGGTGTCTTCATCGCGTCCACCTTTGACGATTGCGACCGGGAGGTGTGGCTGAAAGTCCAGGACTACATTGATGTCGAAATGGCCCTAATCCGCACGACCAATGCAGAACGAAGAAAGTCCATTTATTGTGATTTATGACAGTATGCTCGCCCTGGAACTCCCCGTGAAATCTTTGCTTGTCCTCGCCCTCGTCCACGGTTATAGCCGGAACGCAGACGGGTGGTTCTGCTACAAGTACAAGATTGCCGAAAGGTTGAGGATGCAGCCGTCCGGAGTCAGCCGCGCCTTGAACTGTCTTCGTTCAGGTGGTCTTATTACGGAGAGTTGGGACGGCAATGCATACCGCCTGGAGACCCCCTCCGAAACCGATTATTCCGGGCCGTTTATCGTGGTTTATGACTGGATGCTTGACCGCTACCTCGCGGGGAGGGAGTTGCTGGTTTATGCGCTCATCTACGGATTCAACAAGTACGGGAAAGGATGCTTCGGGAGGCGGGAGTGGATAGGCAAGAGGCTGAGCATCTCGAATCCCGGGAAGGTTATTGTGTCGCTCAAGAAAAAGGGCCTTGTCCGGGAAATCTACAAACCGGACGGATCCCCCGTCCTGGTGACAATGCTAAAGCAATGATAAAGCAATGCTATGACGAACGCAAACCGCATAACTTATCAAAACGGCCTATTTCGGCTTATCGAAACGACCTATTCCAGCTTATCAAAACGACCGACAAATAAGAAACTCGGGAATAAGATAGAGACTATAAGAAAAAGTGTGTGTTATAATCTCTCTCAACATAGATTTTCCTATTAGGCGGTCAAATCTGCAAATTACGAAAATTCGAAACACAATGCGAGACCTTAAATTCAAACCGATTGACGAACTTTTCGAGTTCAAGAAATGGAACGATACCTTCAGGCGGATAGCCTACAACCCGGAGACGGATGTCTTCATCTTCCAACGCACCAACCAGGACGGCAAGGTCACCTGCTATGAGGTGGTGAAACCCAGGCTCCGGGACGGTGTCCGATGCTACCCGTCTTCAGACGATTTCGGGGTCTTCGGGTTCTGCCTGACGGTCGCGGAGAGAGACCGGGCAAAGGCGGACGATTTCCTCAAAAACGGGTGGTAAACGGCCGCGAGTGTGTACGATTTCCGTGTGCAATTATCTATCTTGTTGATTCATACCGGGCTTGATAATTAACCGCGGATTATAACCCCTCGAAGCGAGGGCGAACCAAAGGAAAAACCGCAGGGGGGAACTCCGAACGGACTCCGATAGAACAAGAGAAATGGGGAAGGCGCGAACCTTCCCCTTTTCCGTGCCGAATGGTTGCCGTAGGCGCGATAAAAACACCCGGACAAAGGATTATACCAAACGAA
>CAMJRT010000188.1 GCA_946408295.1 uncultured Bacteroidales bacterium | reverse complement strand
TCATAGGGATTGAGCGTACCCGGATCGATGTTGATGTAGGGGTCGAACTTCTGAATCGTGACCCGCAATCCGCGCGCCTGCAACAGTTTGGCCAACGAGGCCGCAATAATGCCCTTGCCCAGCGACGACACCACGCCGCCGGTGATGAAAATAAACTTCGTTTTCATACTTCTTGTTGATATTCAGCCCAGGAACGGATGGAAAGACCTTCCGTCCCGATTTTACACAATGCATAGATGAAGGCCCCGGCCAGCCGCGCGTTGGTAATCAGCGGAATGTTGTGGTCGATGGCCATACGCCGGATCTTGTAGCCGTTCTGCAACTCCCTCGGCGTATTGTTCTTGGGAATGTTGATGACCAGGTCGATTTCGTGCGCGGAGAGGCTGTCCAGCACATTCGGCTTTTTCTCCGAATCGGGCCAGTGGACCACCTTCGACGGAATGCCGTTGTCTTCGAGGAAACGGGCCGTACCGCTGGTCGCAAACAGGGAATAGCCGTTCTCGTACAGCATACGGGCCGCATCCAGCAGTTCCACCTTCGACCAGGCCGGACCGGAAGACAGCAGGATGCCTTTCTCTTTCGAAGGAATGCGGTAGCCAACGGACAGCATTCCCTTGAGCAGGGCCTCGTAGTAGTTGTCGCCGATGCAAGCCACCTCGCCCGTGGAGGACATATCCACGCTCAGCACCGGGTCGGCCTTGAGCAGACGGGCGAAAGAGAACTGCGAGCATTTCACGCCCACATAGTCGATGTCTGCGAAATTCTTGCCGTAGGGCTCCACCTCCTTGCCCAGCATAATGTCCGTCGCCATCGCGATAAAATTGAACTTCGTGATTTTCGAGACAAAGGGGAAACTGCGGGACGCGCGCAGGTTGCACTCAATCACCCGCAACTGGTTATCCTTGGCCAGGAACTGGATATTGAACGGGCCGCTGATGCGCAATTCGCGGGCAATCTGTCGGGAAATCCGCTTGATGCGCCGGATGGTCTCGTAGTAGAGTTTCTGGGCAGGAAATACGACCGTCGCGTCCCCGGAATGAACGCCGGCATACTCGATGTGTTCGCTGATGGCGTAGCACTTGATGACGCCGTCCTGCGCCACCGCGTCGATTTCCACCTCCTTGGTGCGCTGCAAAAACTCCGTCGCCACCACGGGATGCTCCTGGCTGACGACCGCCGCATTTTCCAGCGCGCTGGTCAGTTCGTCCCGGCTGGAAACCACGCGCATCGCCGCGCCCGACAGCACATAGGACGGACGAATCATAATGGGCAGGCCCACTTCGTCCGCAAATTCATAGATATCCGCGATGCTGGTGAGTTCCTTCCAACGGGGTTGGTCGATGCCCAGGGCGTCGCACATCTGGGAGAATTTCTGCCTATCTTCCGCCCGGTCGATGCTTTCCGCGCTGGTTCCAAGCACCCGGATACCCTGCCGGTCGAGCAGGAGGGCGAGGTTGTTGGGAATCTGGCCGCCCACGCTGACTATCACGCCCATCGGGGCTTCCAAATCGCAAATGTCCAGCACCCGTTCAAGCGAGAGTTCGTCGAAGAAAAGACGGTCGCACACATCGTAGTCGGTGGAAACGGTCTCGGGATTGTAGTTGATCATTATGGCCCGGTAGCCGCTTTCCTGAATCTTTTTGACCGCCGCTACGGAACACCAGTCGAATTCCACGCTGCTGCCGATGCGGTAGGCGCCGGAGCCCAGCACGATGACGCTCTTGCCGTCCCGCTCGAACATAACGTCGTTCTCGCGGCCGTTGTAGGTCAGGTAGAGGTAGTTGGTCTGCGCCGGATATTCGCCCGCCAGCGTGTCGATTTGCTTGACCACGGGCAGGATGCCGAGGCTCTTGCGATAGGCGCGCACCTGCATCCCCTTCTGGTGGGGGTCTTCGCCCGGATGCGCTTCGCAGAGGATTTTCCCGATCTGGTAGTCCGAAAAGCCCAGTTCCTTGGCCCGGCGAAGTTGCACGGCATCCAAAGCCGCCAGTCCGTCGAGGGCCGCCAGGCGCTGTTTCTCGTGATGGATATTTTCCAGGCGGTACAAAAACCACTTGTCGATGCGCGTCATTTCGTGAATGCGGTCCACCGTGTAGCCCTGGTCGAAGGCCCGGGCGATGGCCGCGATGCGCTTGTCGCTCGGATGCAGGAGTTCCCGGTCGATGTCGGGAATCTGGACCGAATTGCCTACAAAGCCGTGCATCCCCTGCCCCACCATCCGCAGGCCTTTCTGAATGGCCTCTTCAAAACTCCGGCCGATGGACATCACTTCGCCCACGGACTTCATCGAAGAGCCCAATTCCTTGGACACGCCTTCGAATTTGCCCAGGTCCCAGCGGGGAATCTTGCAGACCACATAGTCCAGCGCCGGCTCGAAACAGGCGCAGGTCACGCGGGTGACGGCATTGGGAATCTCATCCAGGCCATAACCCAGACCCAGTTTGGCGGCTACGGCGGCCAGCGGGTAGCCGGTCGCTTTGGAAGCCAGGGCCGAGGAACGGCTCAGACGGGCGTTGACCTCGATGACGCGGTAGTCGTCCGACTCCGGGTCGAGGGCATACTGCACATTGCACTCGCCCACGATGCCCAGGTGGCGGACAATGTCGATGGCGATGCGCCGGAGTTGGTGGTATTCGTGGTCGGAGAGGGTCTGAGAAGGCGCCACTACGATGCTTTCGCCCGTATGGATGCCCAGCGGGTCGAAATTTTCCATATTGCAGACCGTGATACAATTATCATAGCAGTCACGGACCACTTCGTACTCGATTTCCTTCCAGCCCTTGAGCGACTCCTCCACCAGAATCTGCGGAGAATAGGTGAAAGCCGAGCCGGCCAGCCGGACCAGTTCTTCGTCGTTGCTGCAAAAACCGGAGCCCAGTCCGCCGAGGGTGTACGCCGCCCGGACGATGACGGGATAACCGATTTCCTTGACGACCGCAAGGGCTTCGTCCAGGGAGGTCACCGCCACGCTGCGGGGCGTCTTGACCCCGATGCCGTGCATCATTTCGGCGAAAATCTCGCGGTCTTCCGTGGCAATCACCGCCTCGATGGGAGTGCCGAGCACCTGGACGCCGTATTTGTCAAATACCCCGCTGCGGTAGAGCTGTACGCCGCAGTTGAGCGCCGTCTGGCCGCCGAAGGTCAGCAAGATGCCGTCCGGCCGCTCTTTCGCGATGACTTTTTCCACAAATTCCGGGGTGACCGGCAGGAAATAGGTCACATCCGCGATGCCTTCCGAGGTCTGCACCGTGGCGACATTGGGATTGATCAGGATGGTGTACCGGCCCTCTTCGCGCAGGGCTTTGAGCGCCTGCGAGCCGGAATAGTCAAATTCGCCCGACTGCCCGATTTTGAGGGCGCCGGAACCCAGAACCAATATCTTTTGCGCTTTGTTCATATCACATCGAGGCTATAAAACGGGCAAAAAGAGACTCCGTATCCACCGGACCGCTGGAGGCTTCCGGATGGAACTGGGTGGAAAAAAACGGCTTGCTGCGATGCCGGATGCCCTCGTTGGTGCCGTCATTGAGGTTGCGGAACATCGGCTCCCAGTC
>CAMJRT010000187.1 GCA_946408295.1 uncultured Bacteroidales bacterium | reverse complement strand
TGCGCATACATATCGGTATTGTCGCCGATAATCTTGATGGTGTTCTTGTTGGCGCCCACCGTACCGTCGGAACCCAGACCGAAGAACTTGCACTCGGTGGTGCCGGGCTTCACGATGGAGATTTCCTCTTTCAAGGGAAGGCTCTTGAAGGTCACATCATCCACGATGCCGATGGTGAAATCATCTTTCGGCTCGTTCATATCCAAATTTTCGAACACCGATACAATCTGTGCGGGAGAGGTATCCTTGGAAGAAAGACCATAACGGCCTCCTATCACGAGGGGGGCGTTCTTGCGGCCCTGGAACACGGCTTTCACGTCCACGAACAAAGGCTCGCCTACGCTGCCCGGCTCTTTCGTGCGGTCGAGCACCGCGATGCGTTTGACGGTGGCGGGAAGGGCTTTGAGGAAGTATTTCGTGGAGAAAGGACGATAGAGACGAACCACCATCAGACCGACTTTCTTGCCTTTGGCGGCCAGATAGTCGATGGTCTCCTTGATGGTCTCGGTCACGGAACCCATCGCGATGATGATGTTCTCGGCCTTGGGATCGCCATAATAATCGAAAGGACGGTATTCGCGACCGGTCAGTTCGCTGATTTCACCCATATAGCGGGCTACGATGTCGGGAACCTCCGCATAGTAGCGGTTGGCCGCCTCACGGGCCTGGAAATAGACGTCACCGTTCTGCGCGGTACCGCGGGTGACGGGCGCGTCGGGGGTAAGGGCTTTGGCGCGGAAAGCAGCCAGCGATTTTTCGCTGATCATCGCCTTGAGCGCCTCCTCGTCGAGCAGTTCGATTTTCTGAATCTCGTGGGAGGTACGGAAACCGTCGAAGAAATGCAGGAAAGGCACGCTGGCCTTGATGGCGGAAAGATGCGCGACGGCCGCCATATCTTCGGCTTCCTGCACGGAAGCGGAGGCCAGCATCGCAAAACCGGTCTGGCGGCAGGCCATCACGTCCTGGTGGTCGCCAAAAATAGAAAGAGCTTCTGCAGCCAGGGCGCGCGCCGAAACGTGGAACACCGCAGGAAGCAATTCACCGGCGATTTTGTACATATTGGGAATCATCAGCAGCAATCCCTGCGAAGCGGTAAAAGTGGTGGTCAATGCACCCGCCTGCAAAGAGCCGTGAACGGCACCGCTCGCGCCTCCCTCACTCTGCATCTCAGTTACTTTCACGACCTCACCGAAGAGGTTTTTCTTGCCCTGCGAAGCCCACTCATCTACGTATTCCGCCATCGTGGAAGACGGGGTGATCGGGTAGATGGCGGCGTGCTCGCTGAAAAGATAGGCGATGTGGGCGGCTGCCCAGTTACCATCACAAGTGGTAAATCTTTTTTCTTTAGCCATATTATAATTATTGTGTTATTGAGTATATGCAAATTCTGTCGGAAACCCCACAGGGATTCCCTTTGGCAAAAACCTTACAAATTTAATGATTCGCACAGAGAAAAACAAATAATTTTTACTTTTCGCAACTCGTATTTGCAAGCCCGATTATTATTTGTCTTTCTGCAAAAATATGGGTATCTTTGCGAGTTAAAATTGTGCAAAATTATGTCCCTATTCAAAGGAAAAACCTTGTTGATTACCGGGGGGACCGGCAGTTTCGGAAATGCCGTCCTCAACCGTTTTCTCTCCACGGACATCGGAGAAATCCGCATTTTTTCGCGCGATGAGAAGAAACAGGACGATATGCGCCACTATTTCCAGGCGACCCGGCCCGAACTGGCCGGAAAGATTAAATTCTATATCGGCGATGTCCGTTCCCTCGACAGTGTGCGCGGCGTAACGGGCGGAGTGGACTTGATTTTCCACGCCGCAGCCCTCAAGCAAGTGCCCAGTTGCGAATTTTTCCCGATGGAAGCGGTCCGGACCAATATCATCGGAACCGACAATGTGCTGACGGCGGCCATCGAAGCCGGCGTGGAAGCGGTCATCTGCCTGTCTACCGACAAAGCCGCCTACCCCATCAACGCGATGGGTATCTCCAAGGCGATGGAAGAAAAAGTGGCCGTAGCCAAATCGCGTCAGAGCGGCAAGACGCGCATCTGCTGCACCCGCTACGGCAATGTGATGTGCTCCCGCGGCTCGGTCATTCCCTTGTGGATAGACCAGATTCGCAGCGGCGCCCCCGTCACCATCACCGAGCCCGCGATGACGCGTTTCATTATGAGCCTGGAAGAAGCCATCGACCTGGTGCTCTTCGCCTTCGAAAACGGGAACAACGGCGACATCTTTGTCCAGAAAGCCCCTGCCTGCACCATTCAGACCCAGGCGGAAGCCGTCTGCCGGCTTTTCGGGGCGGACACCTCCCGCATCAAGGTCATCGGCATCCGCCACGGAGAAAAGACCTACGAGACCCTGCTGACCAACGAAGAATGCGCCCGTGCGGAAGATATGGGCCATTTCTACCGCGTCCCGTCCGACAACCGCAGCCTCAACTACGACAAGTTCTTTACCCAAGGCGACAAACAGCGTAGCATACTGAGCGAGTTCAACTCGAACAACACCCGCCAATTGACGCTGGAAGAGACCGTCGCCACCATCCGGGCCCTCCCCTACATCCAAGAAGAACTGGCGAAGCAATGAACATCCTGGTCACCGGAGCCGCCGGTTTTGTCGGCAAAAATCTCTGCGCCGCCCTGCGCAATGTACGGGACGGCAAGGACCGTACGCGCAAGGTGGCTGTCGGAGACATCTTCGAATATGATTTAGGCTCCACGCCCGAAGAACTGGAACGCTACTGCAAGGAAGCGGATTTCGTCTTCAACCTGGCCGGCGTCAACCGCCCGACGAATCCCGAAGATTTCATGAAGGGCAACTTCGGCTTCGCCTCCACCCTGCTGGATACGCTGGAACAATGCGGCAATCGCGCTCCCGTGATGCTCTCCAGTTCGCAGCAGGCATCGCTCTGCGGCCGCTTCGGCGATTCGGAGTACGGACGCAGCAAGAAAGCCGGGGAAGAACTTTTCTTCGACTATGCCGCCCGTACGGGAGCGAAGATGTATGTCTATCGTTTTCCCAACCTGTTCGGGAAATGGGGCCGTCCCAACTACAACAGTGCCATAGCCACCTTCTGCCACAACCTCGCCCACGACCTGCCCATTCAGGTCAACGACCCCTCTGTCGAGATGGAACTCCTCTATATCGACGACCTGATCGACGAGATGTTCCGGGCCCTTGAAGGGACGCCGAACCGTTGCGGATTCAACGGACTGGAGGTCCTTCCCGACCCGGACGGCCGCTATTGCTACTGCCCCGTCACCCATAAGGCCACGCTGGGAGCCATCGTTTCCATCATCGAGGCCTGCCGGGACTTTTCCTCCACCCACACCCTGCCCGCCCTGCCGGAAGGTTCACTGCAAAAAAAACTCTTTTCCACCTACCTGAGTTTCCTGCCTCCCGAAAAAGCGGTTTTTCCTTTGAAAATGAACCGGGACGAACGGGGTTCGTTTACGGAGTTGATGCACTTGCCCGACGCCGGACAGATCAGCGTGAACATATCCAAACCCGGCATCACCAAAGGCCAGCACTGGCATCACAGCAAGTGGGAACTTTTCATCGTCGTCAAGGGACACGGGCTGATTCAACTGCGCGA
>CAMJRT010000186.1 GCA_946408295.1 uncultured Bacteroidales bacterium | reverse complement strand
GCAACGAGGGAATGGACAAGACCCACAACCCCGAGTTCACCTGTATGGAAATCTATGTGGCCTACAAGGATTACCTCTGGATGATGGAATTTGTCGAGAAGATGCTGGAGAAAATCGCCGTCGCCGTCAACGGTACGACGAAAGTGACCATCGGCGAGCATACGGTGGACTTCAAAGCCCCCTACCGCCGCCTTCCCATCCTGGAAGCCATCAAGCAATATGCAGGCGTGGATGTCAAGGGTATGGATGTGGAGCAACTGCGCGCCACCTGCAAGCAACTGAACGTGGAAATCGAGCCTTCGATGGGCAAAGGCAAACTCATCGACGACATCTTCGGAGCCTACTGCGAGGACAAACTCATCGACCCGACCTTCATCATCGACTATCCCGTGGAAATGTCTCCGCTCACCAAGCGCCACCGCAATGACCCGACCCTGACCGAGCGTTTCGAGTTGTTCGTCTGCGGCAAGGAATTGGCCAACGCCTACAGCGAACTCAACGACCCCATCGACCAGTTCGAGCGTTTCGAGGAGCAGGCCAAACTCAAGAGCGGCGGCGACGACGAGGCGATGTTCATCGATATGGACTTCGTGCGGGCGCTCGAATATGGTATGCCGCCCACCTCCGGGCTGGGGATGGGCATCGACCGCCTGACGATGTTTATGACGGGTCAGACCACCATCCAGGATGTGCTATTCTTCCCGCAGATGCGTCCCAAGACCAGTTTGTAAGCACATTCTATGGTCCGGCGAGAAAGCATAAGTTCGGCGCAGAACCCCAAAATCAAACATTTGCTGGCTTTGCAGGAAAAGTCCCGCCTGCGCAAGGAGGAGGGGCTTTTTGTGGTGGAAGGAGTTCGGGAAGTGGCCCGGGCGCTGGATGCCGGCTACCAGGTCGAGACGCTGTTCGTCTGTCCCGAGATTTTCGCTGCGGGCGATATCACAACGGATTCATGGGTGGTCGAAGTCCCCGCCGCTTTATACGAAAAAATCGCCCTGCGGGGGTCCAGCGAAGGAATTCTGGCGGAAATGCGCGTCAAATCGCACCGTTTGGAAGACCTCTCCCTGCCTGAAAACGCCCTCATCATCGTGCTGGAAAGCATAGAAAAGCCCGGGAATCTCGGCGCGATCCTGCGCAGCGCGGACGGCGCCGGCGCCGACGCCCTGATTGTCTGCGACCCGCTGGCCGATGTGTACAACCCCAACGTGGTACGCTCCTCCCTGGGCGCTCTTTTCAGCGTGCCTACCGCCATCTGTTCCAGCGAAGCAGTCATCGCGTTCTTGCAACAGCAAAAAGTACAGATTCTCACGGCCCAGTTGCAAGATTCCAAGCCCTACTACGATGTGGATATGACCGGCCCTACCGCCCTGGTCATCGGCTCCGAAGCCGACGGCCTCACCGATGCCTGGCGCATCGCCGCCGACCGCCATATCCTGATTCCTATGCTGGGTAAAATGGACTCCCTCAACGCCTCCGTCAGCGCCGCCATCCTCCTCTACGAAGCCCGCCGCCAACGCGAAGCAAAATCCGCCCTGTAGAACTTTACAACATCGATTTTACCCTCAAAACCGCACCATTGCGATTTTTTTCGCAACGAAATTTTTCGCAATCACAAAAAATGCTGCTGAATCCAGAGGCAGAAGAAAGGGTCATCCAGCTCGTAATGCTTGTCCTTAATGACGATGCCAGAGTGTATCAAGCGCTTTAAACTGCTGAAAACAGTACTGGTCGGTTGGTTGACAGAGGCCATTTCAAAATCCGCTTGCAGCATCGCCAATTTAATAAGTACAGCTTTGTTGGTCAGATTCATCGCATCCCAAAGGCGCGAATAGTCAAAATCGTGCATAATAACTATTTGCTCAATGGCTTTCGATACGGCATTTTTTGCGGCTGTTCCACTTTGCAACTGATACCAAACCTGAAAGGCTAGTTGTTGAGTGTAATAAGGGTGACAAGTAGTGAACTGCAGAATTTCATCGGACAGCTCCTCCGCTGACGCTCTGGGACAAATCTCATCCAGCCGTTCTGTCAAGTAGTTTTTGAAATCAGAGCGGGGAATTCTATCCAAATGAATCAAGGTACCAAAGTGATAGAATGGCGATTTCTTTCGTAGGAAAATATTCTTCATCATATCTTCCTGACTTCCCATCAAAATATAATTGATATTTTGTTGTTCCTGCATAATAGAGCGCAAAATGCGATCTAGCGAGGGATTAATCTTCAGAATTTCCTGAAATTCATCAAATATAACGATTATCCGCTCTTTTTTACCCAATTGTTCCAGTACAGAAAATGCATCCTCCAGCATAATTTGATGGTCCGTCCCTGCTTGAAAAGAAAATTCGGGCTGTCCGGATATTTGATTGACTGAAACCGTTGGAACGATCCGGAACTTAGCGAGATAATGACCAATCTTTTGCAAAGGATGTTTGGCTAGCGCTCTTTTCAAAATGGTTTCCGCTAAATTATCCATACTGGTAATCGCCTGCATATTGATTGATATGCTTTCTCGACGGCTTTCACCCAATGTCTGCGCCACAAGCGAACTTTTTCCGAAGCGTCGCGGGCTAATCAAGATAGCATGGTTGGGACTACTCAAGATTTGATTTAGAAATAATTGCTCTTTCTGTCTGTCCGTGAAATACTTACCATTAACAACAGTTCCAAATTTGAAAGGATTTTCCATTATTGCGATTTTTTTCGTTGCGAAATTTTTCGCAATATAGAGATTATTTGATAATTTTCAAAAAAATCTAGATTCTCTTACTTAATTCCGACTTCGGCTTTCATTTCGCGGATGAGGTCGAAGGCCTGGAGGGGGGTGAGATTGTTGAGGTCGGTGGCGGCCAGTTTGTCGCGGATGGACGAGAGCGTGGGGTCGTCCAGTTGGAAAAAGGATAGTTGAATGGCGCCGTCGCTTTCCACCCGCCCTTCAGGAATGTTGTACGGCTTGATCATTTTGCTGCGGGGCTTGGCCACGTCTTTTTTCTCCAGCAAACTCAAAGTCTTCTTGGCGGAAGCGATGACCTCCTTGGGCAAGCCCGCCATCTGCGCCACGTGGATACCGAAACTCTTTTCCGCCCCGCCCGGCGCAATTTTCCGCAAGAAAATCACCTTATCGTCGGCTTCCTTGACCTTGACGTGGAAGTTCTTGATGCGGGGATACAGCCCCTCCATATCGTTGAGTTCGTGGTAGTGCGTGGCAAAGAGCGTCTTGGCCCCCTGACCATATTCGTGAATGTATTCGACGATGCCTCGGGCGATGCTCATACCATCGAAAGTGGCGGTCCCGCGCCCGATTTCATCCAACAGGACCAGCGAGCGCTTGGACAGGTTGTGGAGAATCATCGCGGTCTCCAGCATCTCCACCATAAAGGTCGATTCGCCCCGGGAAATGTTGTCGCTCGCCCCCACCCGCGTGAAAATCTTGTCGCACCAGCCGATTTGCGCCGCGCTCGCGGGCACGAAGCAACCGATTTGCGCCATCAGCACAATAAGGGCGGTCTGTCGCAGCAGGGCGGACTTACCGGCCATATTCGGACCGGTCAGCAGGATGATCTGCTGGCTGGCGCTGTCGAGCGTCACGTCATTGGGAATATACTCTTCG
>CAMJRT010000185.1 GCA_946408295.1 uncultured Bacteroidales bacterium | reverse complement strand
ATGCCGTAGTGACCTACGACATTCCCGCAGGAGACGCTTGCTGGAACAACACGCAGCCTCGTTTCGTGTTCGGCGGACTGAATGCCTCAACCACCTATTATTTCAAGGTGGTGGATACGACGGAGGGGGGACAGAATGTATCCAACACCGTATCCGGAAAGACTTCCGCTTTCCAAACGGTCACGCTTCCTTCCAGCGTGACTCAAACGGGAGTGATTCTGGCGGAAGATTTCAGCGAATTGCTATGGGACTTCGACTATGTGGACGGAGCGGCCGGTTTCCGTCCCTCTTCCAAGAATCGTTTCTCCAATCGGGACGCCGCCTCCTTCGCCAAGACGGGGTCCAGCGGAGAGATTACCTTCGCCGGCCAGACTTCGGCGCTCCCTGTGAGCCGATTGTCCGGATGGGCGACGGATTCCAATGTATATCTGCATCCCGGTTTTTTGAAATTAGGGACGGCATCCGCAAAGGGATGGATACTCACGCCACAGATTCCGGTTCCCGAAGGGAAGGTGGCTACAGTCCGCATCACCCTGACCGGCGCACGCTATTCCGGAGCCTCGGACACTTGGGCGGTGGCCGTGCTCACCCCTTCACAGGCCAATGTCAACGGTTATAAAGCCGATTTCTCCTGGCCGGAAAAAGTGGATGGCGAACATGTTTCCACCAATTACCAGACGGTTACTTTCACGAGCAGCACGTCTTGGGCGACGCAGACGATTTCCGGTTTGCAAGTCTATCCTGGCGACCGCATCGTCTTCGGCTGCGTGGATAGCGCGGATGCGTCCAAGAGCCGTTGCTTCCTCTCTGACATCACCATTGAAGTGTTGGTGGTCGGCGATGCTGTGCGCACCCAAAAAGTGAGCATCCTCGGAGACTCCATTTCGACATTCAAGGGCTGGTGCGATGTGACGACGGTGGATGGCAAGACCAGTTCGATGCACTATCCCAAGCCTGGCGAACCCAAATATGATGTGAATACTGTCGGCGATACCTGGTGGTACAAAGTCATCTATGACAAGATGTCCACCGGCATTTTTGAGAAAAACATTTCCGCCGGCAATACGACGGTCGTCCAAAATACGACGGGAGATTCGTCCGCCGCCTGGTATGGCTGGGATTTTGGAACGAGAATCCAAAAACTGGGGTTGGGCAATCCCGATATCGTCTTCATTTTCGGCGGCACCAATGACTATGGCCACACCTTATACAACAGTACGAGCGAAGAACTGATTGACGGTGTGGCGATGGGGGCGGAATCTTTCCCGTCTTCTTCCGCGAGCCGTCTCAACGCCCTTCTTTCAACCGCCGATGCCGCCACTACGGTCTCGGCGGCCGATGCCCTGGACGGAACTACCTTCTGCTCTGCCTATATCCGTCTGATCCGGATGATTCAGGTACGTTATCCGTCCGTCAAAATCGTATGTATTATCGGTGACTATCTGTATTATGGAATGGGCGAAGCCATCCGGCGGATTGTAGCACATTATGATTCGTCGCAGGTGCGGGCCGTGGACATTTTAGGTGAAGTGGGATTTCACGCTAACACGGTCATTCCCAAAGCACAATATGCCCATCCCACGGCGGCGGGTATGGAATATATGGCAACTTTTGTTTATAATAAAGTGGGCGCCTGGTTGGATGAATTAGAATAAATTGAGACAATGAAAAGAATGTTGTTGGCGGTGTTGGCCGTGATTCTGTGGATGGGACAGTCCCAAGCGGCCGGACCCGAGGCGTCGTTTGATGACAACCTGGTCGTCATTATTTCGGATTTGCACATCAACCCGGAAGGTTATCAGCCGGAGCGTTGCGAACGCATCATCCATGAAATCCTGGCGATGCGTCCCTTGCCGAGGAATGTCCTGGCGCTGGGAGATATCGCCTACCTGTGCGGAAAAGTGGAGGAGTACGTCCGCGCCAGGCAGATTCTGGAGCCGCTGGAAAAGGCCGGCATCACCCTGACGATGGCGATGGGCAACCACGACCGGCGCGACAATTTCGCCTTGATTTTCCCCGAACACGCCGCCAAGACGCTGCTGCCCGGATTCTATGTCAATGTCGTTTCCACACCCCGGGCGGATTTTGTCTTGATGGATTCCCTGCAGGAAAGCCCCAATCCCGAGAAATGGATTACACCGGGTTCTATTGATGAAAAACAAAAAAACTGGCTCAAAGAGTTCCTGAAAGACCACACGGACAAACCGTTGTTTGTACTGTCCCACCACTCGTACAGCGAGACCGGGCTCAAAGAATTGTTGATTAAAACGCCCAACTGTTGCGGTTATATTTATGGTCACGAGCACGTCTGGAAGCCCGGTTGGACCCATCACAAATACAAAGACCGCAATATCCTCCGTACCTTGATCGTCCCTTCTACCGGACACTGGGGCGATATCGGATATGTCAAATTGAACCTGCTGGAAGACCGGGCTGTCGCCGAATTGGTCGAATTGGAATTTTTCTTCCCTAAACCCATCAAAGAAGGGGAGGTGAAACCCGTTCAATGGCTCACCATTGAAGAAGAAAACCAAGGCGCCCGCTGCACCTTCTTCTATCAGCGTACCCCCAAGCCCTCACTTCCTGCTAATAAATAGTCTATGAAACGCATCTTTTTCCCCGCGGTCACCGTGCAGGAGGAAATCGACGCTCACACGGGCGCTACGGTCCGCTCCGGTCTGGACGAAGGGACCCGTACCGCGTTGGCGGATAAAATCGGAAGTTCCTGGCCCAATTACTGGGCGGCGGGGGACGCCATTTGCGTGAACGGCATCATCCCGCAATTCTTCAAACGGACGGTTTATGCCTCCAGCGTGCGCGAACGGCTTGATTTCGACTTGACCGCCGAGGACCAGAGCCATTACACGATGCTGCTGATGGGCGATATGGCCTGGGATCAATTCTGGTACATCAACGAATTTGATTTGTCGAATTATGTCGAGTGTATGGCACCGCTCAACGGTCTGCCGGTATTCCATACGGTAGGCAACCACGACAGCGACGCCAAGACGATCTATATCAAAGTGACGGATGACGAGGGACGCGTCTATACAGAGACGATGACCCGCCCGAAGGCTTTCACCATTGAGAATTATCAATAGAATATGCGTTGTTTGAAGAATTTTTGTAAAAACGGCCGAACGGTGTTGCGGAGCGTCCTGTGCGGAGCGCTGGCGTTGTTGCCGTTGACGGCCTGTGCGCAGGAAACCACGGTTTCCACCAAGGAAGGGGAGTGGCCCGACGGCAGCCGTATCGAAGCCTGGTTCACAGAAAGTTCAGCGTCGCAGGACAGTGCTGCCGGCGTTGGACGCGGAACAGCTGCGGGCGCTTTGCGTTTCTCCGTCCGCGATTTCGGGGCCATTTCTTTCGAGGAGGTGACGGGTTCCGCTGCTCCTGCGATGCAGACGGCGGCCCTCCAACGGGCGATTGATGCGGCTGCCCAGGCCGGTGGCGGTACTGTCATTATTCCCGCCGGTACCTGGTACTCCGGCGCGCTCTTCTTCAAGGACGGTACCCGCCTGCATCTGGAGAAAGGCGCCGTTCTCAAGGGCAGCACGAACATTTCCGACTATCCCGACGCGCAGGTGCATATCGAGGGTAAACTGCAACCT
>CAMJRT010000184.1 GCA_946408295.1 uncultured Bacteroidales bacterium | reverse complement strand
CGGCACCGCCGAACTCACCGCCGACGCCTATGACTGGTACCTGCTCTACCCGTACGACAGCCACGTCAAAACCCCCGCCAATACGAACGCGGGTTATCTGACCGTCGGCTCCGCCTCCAACAAGACGCAGACCCAGACCGGTCTGAACAGCACGGCTCACCTCGCGGGTAAGAATCTGCCGGTTTACGGTGTCGCCAAGAATGTCGCCGTGGACGAGACCCCTGCCGTGACCATGAAGCACGTCAGTGCCGTCGTGGCCGTCAACCTGACCAACGGGACGGACAAGCCCCTGACGGTCAGTTCCGTCTCCTTCACCGCCCCGGAGGACATCGTCGGTACGTATTACATCGATTTCTCGGGTGATGCGCTCGGGTTCACGGGCAGCGGCACCAATTATGTCTCCAAGACCGCCACGTTGGATGTGACCGGAGAAGAGGCTGTCGCCGCCGGCGCTTCCGCCAAGTTCTACCTCGCCGTCAAGCCGTTCGCGGCGAAGGCCGGCGACAAGTTCGCCGTCAAGGTCCTTGCCGGTGATGTCGTCTTCGAAAAGGAAATCACCCTTCCTTCCGCCGTCGAGTTCAAGAGCGGCATGATCAAGCAACTCAACGTCAATTATGACGGCGGTTCGGAAATCACGCCGTCTTCCCTGACCGAGATTGCCGCCATGGACAATGGCACCACTGTCGAGACCAACGAGGTCCTCGTCGTCGCCAAGTACGCCCGCGGTGTCATGCTTGCGCAGGACGGCTTCTACCTCCTCGCTTACGACGGCGACGGCGTGGATGCCAAGATCGGTGATATCGTGACCGTTTCCGGTGAGGTGGGCGAGTATGCCGGCTTCAAGCAGATCGCGAGCCCCGTCGTCAAGGTCGTTTCCTCTGACAACGAGGTCGTCCTTCCGGAGCCCAAGGTCCTGGAAGGCCTGGATGAATATGCATCCGAGAAGGTCGAACTGATCCAGTATTCCGGCACCCTTGCCGTCTCCGGCAACTTCTTCAATGTGAAGGTCGATGGTTCTACCCGCCAGGGCTCCATCCAGTATCCGCTCGATGCTGATGCCCTGAAGGCCCTCGACAAGAAACTGGTGACCGCCACGGGCTTCTTCACGGGCATTACCGGTTCCTCCACCAAGTATGTCAACTTGATGTCCACTTCCGTCGAGGAGAAGGCGGGCAATGTTTTTGACGCGACCCCTACCCAGATCAATGTCCCCGCCACGGCCACCTCCGCCGAGATCAATGTGACCGGTAACGTGGACTGGACGGCCGTGGCTTCTGAGGGCGCCACCCTCGACAAGACATCCGGTACCGGAGAAGCCGTCATCAAGGTCTCCTTCCCCGCCAATGAAGACCAGCAGAATACGAAGGAATACACCGTCTTCGTCCGCACCGAGGCGACCGGCGTCAACGATGAAATTGAGATCAACATCACCCAGGCCAAGGCCGATGCTGCAGGCCTGAAGACCGTCGCTGTCGATTTTTCGGAGCAGGGATATGAAAACGGACAGGCGCTGGAGACCGTGACCATCGATGGAATCACCTTCACTTTTGACAAGGGAGCCAATGCGAACAACGGCCCGAAGTATTATACAACAGGTACCGCAGTCCGTCTGTATGGCGGTAATACGATGACGGTTTCCGCGGGCGGAAAGACCATTGTCTCCATCGAACTGGCTTTCAGTTCCGGTGAAGGCACGAATGCCATTACGACGGATGTCCCCACTTATGCGGAGCCTCTCTGGACCGGTGAAGCCGGTTCCGTGACCTTCACGGTGGGCGGCACCTCCGGCCACCGCCGGATCAAGGGCGTTACCGTCAAGTTCAAGGACGACGGAACGACCCCGCCCGTGGCTACGCTGGAGTCCATCGCTGTCAGCGGTCAGAAGACCGAGTTCACCGTAGGTGACACCTTCGTTTTCGACGGCAAGGTGACCGCCACCTACAGCGACGGCAGCACCAAGACCGTTTCTCCTACCAGCGTGTCCGAACCGGACATGACCACTGCCGGCACCAAGGAAGTGACCGTCTCCTATACCGAGAGTTCAGTCACCAAGACCGCCAAGTATGACATCACGGTAAATGACGCCGTTGTCGATGGAAATACCGTGTCCATGACGATGACCGAATATGTTGCGGCCCATAATTGCACCATTTCCTCCGGTTCCGACGCCACGATGTACAAGACCCTGCAACTCAATGAGTCTGTCCGTATGTACACCACAGGTGATGACAACTGCGGCTCTTTCTGGGGAACGACGACTCAGGATTGGCGCCTTTACCAGAACAGGAATGGAAATGTGACCATCCAAGTTGCGGAGGGTTGTGAACTGAAATCCGTGTCGCTTACTTTCAGTGTTTCCAATACCGGTGTCCTTCTGGATGCCAATGGCGCAACTGTCACCAGCGGCAGCAAGAACACGGTCTCCGGCACGAGCGTGACATACACGGTCGGCAACTCCGGTTCCGCGACCAACGGCCAGGTCAGGATTACTGCCGTCGAGGTCGTTTACACCGGTGACGGCACAACTTTCCCGGACCAGCCCGCCCAGGAGATTACGACGACCATCACGATGGCCGGCAACCAGGCAATCTATGTGGGTGAGACCTTTGCACTGAACGCCACATCCAATGCCAAGGACGCCCCCATCACCTATGAGAGCGAAGATCCCACCATCGCTTCTGTCGATGCGAGCGGCAACGTCACCGGTGTCGCCGTGGGTACGGTCAAGGTTTATGCCCGTATCGCCGCTGTCGCCGGCCAGTATACCGCCGCCGAGCGTTATTGCGTCGTGACCGTCTCTGAAAAACCGGAAGTGGTGGGCGGTACCTGGGAGGTGAAAGATCTTTCTGCCATCGCTGACGGCACCCAGTTCATTCTTGTCTCCACCAATGCCGACGGCGGCTCCTTCGCTTTGGGCAATGACCACGGGACCAGTACGGCACCTGCCGCTGTCGCTGTTACCGTCGCTTCCGACGGCACCATCAGCAATCCGGAGTCGAATGTCATTTTCGTCCTGAAGAAGGCGGAAGGCGGCTATATCTTCAATATGGAAGGCGGTGAATCCTGGGTGTATTGTACCAACAGCAATAATGGCATCCGTGTCGGCACCGGTGAGCACAATGTGTTCAGCGTGGATGCGGAAAGCGGCTACCTCGTGATCAATGACGGGACGCAGAACCGCTATCTGGGCGTCTATAACAAAGCCGACTGGAGAGCCTACACGTCCGTCAACAATAACATCAAGGACCAGACCTTCACCTTCTTCGTCAAGAAGTAAAGTGTTTGGTAATTGTCTTCAAGAGAAGAGGCCGACTACTCATTGGGTCGGCCTCTTTCTTATACTGTTGTCGGCGCAGGTGACGACTATTTGGGACGCAGGTGCAGTTTCTTGGTGGAGCAGGTGTGGAAAAGAGGTGGGGACCTGCGCCGCGAAACAGCCTCTCACGCGTTTTTATGGCGCAGGTTGACTGGTAAAAACCTCACCTGCGCCAAAAGATAGAGATACCTGCGCCAGCAGGTGTGGCACCGGGCGGCCCGGCAGGGGGTGTTACAGCCCCCAGTCGGAGGCCCTGAAGGTGTTCTTGGGCGCGTTGGGTACGTTCGGGAAGTAGGTGACGCCGGTGATCTTTTCGA
>CAMJRT010000183.1 GCA_946408295.1 uncultured Bacteroidales bacterium | reverse complement strand
TTCTTTTTGTCTCCTCTGCGGTAGATGCCGGTCTTGATGGTTCTTGTTTCTTTGTGACCGTCCTCGAATTTGAAGATAATCTTCCAGATATAGATACCGGTTCCGGCGCGGCGTCCGTTTTCGGAGCGCTGGTCCCAGTACAGGAAGCCAAGTTTGGTCGGGTCGCTGGAATTGCCGCGTGCCGGGTCGTCCATTTCGCCGTTATTGCCGAATTTCTGCTTGAAGTGCGTCACGTAGGTGGCAATGCCGTCGAAGATGTATATTTCGGCCGTATAGGGCGACATTGTCTTTACGCTGATGGCCGATATGGTGTCGGGGAGGGTTTCCCAGTCGGAACTTCCGGGCGGAATCCATTTCGGCGTCTTGCCGATGCCGCTGACGGGCTGGAGCGGCTTGACGGTGCCGAGATAGAACATTCCGTCCTTGCCATCGATTTCGACTCCTCCGCGGCCGAGAGAGTTGCCAACCAGGTCTTCGTAGGTGGCCGAGGGGGTGGAGAACAGGCAGAATCCCGTTTTGATTGAATAGCCGTCGAGAATCAGGGTCCACACTTGCCCGTTTTCACGGATAATCGGGTCTTCCTTCAGGGGGATAGGCTGTGAAACGGTGTCTTTGCACGACGATGAGTAGCGGAAGAGTTCCTTCCAGGCCTTTTCCTTGCCGATATTCTTGATGGGCTCGGACATCCTGATGATGAGCGTGTCCGGCGGGTTTGTCGCGCCAGGGTTCATGTACTCTTCGAGTCCAATCTTTCCGGGGGCCTTGGTCGCCTTGGCGGGGACGGCACCGACTTTGTCGTTCAGAACAACGTTTTCAAGCTTGTCGGATTGGGCCGTTGTAAAGCTCAAGAATGGCTTGTGTACCGAGTCGGCTTTGGTCAGACCGTAATTGAAGGGCTTGTTGATGTAAGCTTCGATCCAGCTCCTGTCTTCCCTGCTTTTCTTGATTTTTTCTGTCGGGGCGTAGCGCCATTCTCCGCGGTTGGAATTCCAGAAGATGGAGTCGATGCTCGTGATGTTGTCGTCGCGTTCTTCCTTGAAATGGATGCGGACGAAATCAGCCTTGCCGTCCAGGTCTTTGTCGTAAATCTCGGCGGTATCAGCGATAAGCGAGTAGACGATGGAGTCACGCGGGGACGGGGTAGTTGTGTCCACAGGAGTGGGATCGGTCTTGCTGGAGTCTTCGGGTTGCTGCGGAACCTTGACTCTGCAAGCGTCGGTCGTGGAATACCCGTTTTTCGGATCGCGGATGGTCGCACCCTTGGTGTCTGTCACGCGGACATAGTAGTTGACGCTCTCGTAATCATTGGTGCTTGCCGGAATGCTTCCTACCCACAGACCGTCCTGTGCGGAGTAGATAAGAGTGATTTCCTGGTAGATGATAGCACGGGATTCCTTGTAGAATAGCGTCGCGTTGTAGATACCATCGTTATCCTTGATTTTGTAGCGGAAGGTCTTTGTGTCCTTGGTGGAATCTTCGCAGGCGGCCGAAATCTCGGTGACCGACGGGATATCGTTGTCGATAAAGATTGTGTACGGTTCCCTGGACGGTGTCGGAATCTTCGGGGACTTGCCGAGCTGGCCGAGCGAGTCTTCCACGATGATGTAGAAATCAACACCGGGGGCCTGCGCGATGCTTGTCGGTACGGTGAATTCCCAAAGGTTCCCGCTGACATGCTGCAGGTTGTACTGCTGGAAGGGCGCGTTTGTCGTGCTGGACGTGCGAATGTGCAGTTCGGCAGACTTGATGCTCAGCGGCGCTGTAATGTAGGCTCCAATCTTGATGACGTCGGTCGAATTCTGCGGAGTGTTGATCAGATTCCAGGTTTCGTCGGTCAGCGTTATGACAGGCGGTGTCGCGTTTTCGCTCCACTTTGTGGAATCGACTGTCGTTTTCTTGTTGAATTTTGTGCTGATGACGACGTTGTGCGTTTCGCCGTTCTGGATGGTGTCGGGCGTCTGGTAACAGACAAGGTACTGCGACATGATGTTGTCGCGGATGGCTGCGTAAAGTCCGGCCAGTTCATCGGCGTCGCTTGCAATCGAGAATGTTCCGCCAGAGCCGATGGCTAGATTTTCGAGAGGATATTTCGTTTCGCTTTCGAGTGCGATGGAATAGATGGTCGTCCTCTTGTCTTTTGCCAGTTCTACGGTACCTCTCACGTCTCTGGAACCGCTGTTGCTGTCACCGTCAGAGAATACGATGACTGCGGTCGGGTTGGTCTCGTTCACGATCTGGTTTAAACCGACGAAGGTTCCCGTGATGATGTTTGTCATGTCGGCCACGGCACTAATGGAATCAATGGCTTTCATCAACGAGTATTTATCCGAAGTCATTGTCTGGTGGACTGTTGTCGAGTCGTAGCCGCGGAAGCCAACGATGGACGTCCTGTCGTAGGGACCCATGTTTTCGACGAATTTCCGGATGGCATCTTTTGCCTTTGTCATGCGGTTGTTGATGGTCATCGATGAACTTTCGTCAACGACAATGACAACGGAGACGCCGGAGATGTTGTTGATGCTTGTTACCTGGGGATAGATTCTGTTGCCGTCTTCTGTCATGACGAAGTCGTCGGGGACCATGCCATAGAAGGAGTGGCCGTTCTGGTTGTCTGTAACGGAAACCTGGGTGCATATTTGGGGATAGTTGCTCAGGTCGATGTTCATGATTTTCAGGAGGGGATCTGCGGCCGGGTCTACGGTGTAGGTGGCCTTGATGGTGCAGAGGGAGTCCTTCTGGTATACCGCGGTTCTGGATTCCCCGGGTTCCGTGATGGTCAGGTCTCCTTCGGTGTTTATCCAGGACTTGAACACGTAGCCACCGTAGGGCCATGCCGTGAGAATGATTTTTTCACCAGGGGTCATATAGACTTTGCCAAACGGATTGACCGAACCTTGATCTGAGGTCTTTACATTCAAAATGTAGGGCGTTGAAATCCAAGCGTTGAAAGACTTGTTTGGAATGTTGCTGGAACTGTCTTGAAGTGTCCAATAAAGAGGCGTGCCGGGAGTGCCCTTGAAGGTAAAGCCGGTTGAACCGCTGGCGGCTTTTTCAGACTCTACGGTCGTGAATGTCTTGTCGGTCCCGTAACTCTTGAATATGCCTCCGATCGGATTGATTTGTTCGAAGTTGATGACGTAAGTGTTGGTGTCGGGCGGCGTCCAAGTGAATCGAATGGCCGACAGCGTGGATTCGTTATAGTAGTTGTCCTGATAATTGAATGATTGCTTTGTCTTTGTGAGCGAGTGTATCGTGCTCGGCTTGAATGTTGCTTTCAGCTCGGTGGCGGAATTTATTGTGATGTAGGTGTAAGGGGCTTTGGCATCGTCCAATGTGGGGGTGCCGGAAATGGTTTGCCAGTTGGAGAAACGATAGCCGGTATTGGCTTCGGCGGAAATGGAATACTTTGAACCGGCATAGGCGGTGTCGTATCCGGCTACAGGCGTTGTCGTGCCGTTCCCGTCGGTGCTGAGCAAAATCTTGTAGGCTTGGCTTGCGTAGTTGATGTAGAAGGGGTTGTCGTTTTTGTTGGATGAGTTGGAAATGACGATAGAAACGACTTGTCCCGCTGTGAGGGTAAGCTTGTCGGAGACTGTCCCGTTGAACTTCTTGTTCTGTGCCAGCGTGCTATAGGTGGAATTGGTA
>CAMJRT010000182.1 GCA_946408295.1 uncultured Bacteroidales bacterium | reverse complement strand
CAGGGTGTTCGTAACCTTCAATACCATTCTGTGCGAGGATGAGCTGGACGAGGCCCGTCGGCTTTTCCTTGCTTTGGAAGAGGCGGGGGCCGATGCGTTTATCGTCCAGGACCTGGCTGTCCTGGATTTCGGTGCCCACGTTCCCCTGCACGCTTCCACCCAATGCGCCATCCGTACCCCGGAGCAGGCCCGGTTCTATGAAAGCCTGGGCTTTTCGCGGCTGGTGCTGGAGCGCGAACTGTCTTTGGAGGAGGTGGCGGCCATCCGCGCCGCGGTCTCCTGCGAACTGGAATTCTTTGTTCACGGGGCCCTGTGCGTGTGTTATAGCGGGAACTGCTACCTGTCGGAGTACCTGGCGGGCCGCAGCGCCAACCGGGGTGCCTGCGTACAGGCCTGCCGCTCGTTGTACGACCTTTCGGACGCTTCCGGCAAGGTCCTCCTGCGGGACAAGGCCCTCCTTTCGTTACGGGACTATAACCTGTCCGAGCGGCTGGAAGAACTGGCCGCCGGCGGCATCTGCTCGTTCAAAATCGAAGGCCGCCTGAAGAATCAATCCTACGTTTGCAATGTGGTCCGGGCCTATTCCCGGGTCCTGGACGCCCTGGTGGCGGCCCAGCCCCGGCAGTGGCGGCGGGCTTCCTTCGGAACGGTCCGGGGCGGCTTTGAACCCGATTTGTCCAAGACCTTCAACCGGGGTTATACCCAGCTGTATCTGGACGGCCGCCGCGGCCCCTGGGCGGCGATGGATACCCCGAAGGGCGTGGGCGAGTGTATTGGGGAAGTGGCTTCGGTGCGTTCCCTGAACGCCCGCGAGTGTGTGGTGTCGGTGCGTCCCCGCAGCCGGGACCTGAAACTGTCCAGCGGCGATGGCTTTGCCGTGGTGGGGCGTGACGGGATTACCGGTTTCCGGGGCGATGTCTGCGAGGGGCTTCAAATCCGGTGTAAGCAGGTGTCTGGCCTGCAGCCGGGTGCGGTCCTGTACCGCAACCTGGATGTGGCCTTCGAGAAGACGCTCCAGACCAATCGTCCCGAACGGCTTCTGGATGTCCGCCTGTCCCTGCGACCCGCTGCCTCTCCGGTTCCTTCTTCCGCCTCTCCGGTCCTTTCTGCATCGGCATCAGTTCCTTCTTCCGCGGCTCCCGATCCCTCCTCGTCACAGGAAATTAGGGAAAATGCTCCTCGGAGGGAATCGGAAGCCGCTGTAGCGGGGGTATCCTCCGGCGAGAGAGCATTTTCTTTCGTTTCTGTGAACGAGACGGAGGGTACCCCCGCTCCCACGGAAACTGGTCTAATGCTAGTGGCAGAGACGGAGGACGGGAGGAGGGTATCGGTGTCGTTCCCGGAAGGGGAAAAAGCGGAAAACCAGGACCGGATGGCGGCCATCCTTCAAACGCAGTTATCGAAGAAAACCGGCATCTATCAGTTCCGGTTCACCCCGCAAGCGACCCTTTCGTTGCCGTTGCTGCCGGCAGCCCGGCTGAACGCCCTGCGCCGTGCCCTGGCTGAGGCCCTGGACCGGGAGCCTTGCAGGTGCCGTCCCCTTCCGGAAGGCAGAAAGACCGGAACGGAGACGGGGTGCAACCCCTATACCTACAAGGCCAATGTGTCCAATTCCCTGGCTTCAAAGCGGTACGGCGGCCCCGGCGAGCCGGCCTATGAACAAACGCATCGGCCCGATGCCGAACTTATGCGCACCCGCTACTGTGTCCGATACGAACTGGGCCTATGCCCCAAGCACCACGGCAGCGGCACCAACGCCCCGCTTTTCCTCACCAATCAGGGCCGTCGCCTCCAACTCTCCTTCGACTGCGCCCGCTGCGAAATGACGGTGGGAGCCGTCAGATGATTTCAAAGACCAGGTCCACGTCGCCAAAGTGACCGGTGACGTTGGCGTTGTTCTCGAAGAAGCGTCTTGACAGCTGGCCGCGCCAAACAATATCGTCCCGGGTGTTGAAGGGAATATTGATATCGAATCCGTAACTTTTTGAATTGATTTTTACCGTGGCCGAGCACTTCCAGGTGGTGCGGGTACCGCCATCGTCCTCGGTAATCAGGAAGGCGCAGTCATACAACTGTTCGGTCCAGTCCGACACCAAAATGGCATTGAACGGAACGGGGATGCCCACCTGCCCGCGCTTCACGACCACCATAAAATCGGTCACGGTAGGGCTGTACAGCAGCATCTCGGCCTCGGTACTGGCGGTAAACTCATCCAGACAGCCAATCTTCACGAAAAATTCACTGGCCCCCGCGAACCAGGCGTCGAAATTCCGCTTGGCGGTGAACTCCTTGAGTATCAGGGTGTGAACGGACGAGTCGTCATCCTCCCCTTTCAGATGGATGGCGCCGCCCTGGCCCCATTCGGGGTTCTCGCGGCGGAGCACCTCCAGGGTCTTGTAAGCCGCATCATCGTTCCGGTTCACAACCCAGACCGGCCGATCCCGGGCGGTATCCTCATCCACCAGAATCTCCCGGACGATGCCGTTTTCGCGCAGGTAGCCCACGTTTGTGGAAGAGCCGTCGTCGGGGTCGAAGGTGATGACCGGCGCCTCTCCGCCGTCCCACTGGTCCTCGAACGGCCAATAAATCTGGATATCGGACTCCGTAAGGGCTTTCAGGTACTCCTGGGCACTGTTGTAACCGCTCCGGGAAACCTCGCCGGTTTCCGACGCCTTCGTGGCGGCAAACAAGTCATTTACATAGTCCCCAATCCAATCCCGCATAGGCCGGGTATAATCATTATTTGCCGATTTCGCTCCCGGGGCGGCTCCTACACCCGCACCCGGCCGGGTAAACAAATCCTTCAGGGTGTATTCCGAATCATAGCCGTTCTCGGTAGAGGCCTGCACGGCCGTATGCACCTCATTCCATTGTTCTGATCCCACCGGCAGGGCAGCCAGGATACGGGCAACATCTTCCAGCGGAACAGCCACCGGGTCATACTCTTTCACGGTCGTATCGACCTTCTCGCAAGCGGCCAGCGAACCGGCCAGCAAAGCCAAAAACAGTACCTTTTTCATAACCGTCATATTTTTTGCAAAGTTGGAGAGGATTATCCGTGTAAACTAAATTTACACGGCTATTTGCAAAAAACGGCCATACAGTACGGTGGAAGAGCGATTTTTCAGAACGAAAAACCGCGTTTTTATATAAAAAAGTCAGGCTTTTTTCAAGAAGCGCACAAAACGGGGTGCGCCGCCAAGGTCCTCCAGCAAAGAAACACCGGAAAAACCGGCCTCCCGGAAGATGGCGGCGGTCTCCGGACCCAGGAGGGCGTTGATCTCCGCGTAACCCCGGCCGCCGGGGCGCAGCAACTGCCCGGCCCAACGGGCTACGGCCCGATAAAAGACCAGGGGATCATCGTCCGGGACAAACAGCGCCAGGGCCGGTTCGTGCTCCAGGACATTCCGCCGCATGGCGGCCCGCTCCCGGTCCATCACATAAGGCGGGTTCGCCGTCAAGAGGTCGAACGAGGCCTCCGGAAGGGATGCGGGCGGGTCGGCAAGAATGTCGGCCTGTACGAACAGCGGAGGACGGCACGCAACCTCCTGCCCGCGCGCCACGGAAAGCGCCTCCGGGGAAATATCCACCGCCGTCACCTGCGCATCCGGAATCTCCGCCGCCAACGTCCACGCAATACATCCCGATCCGGTACAC
>CAMJRT010000181.1 GCA_946408295.1 uncultured Bacteroidales bacterium | reverse complement strand
CGGCACGGATTTGTTCGTCAAGGGAAAGAAACGGCTGTCGCTTTATATAATCGGTTCAAACCTCACCGACCGGGCCTACATGCCCCACCTGAGCCGGCTGAAATACATCGGCATCGCCAATATGGGACGGAACGTGAGTTTCAAACTGGTGGTCCCGTTCTAACTGCCCAAAGGAGTTGCGGTTGCCGTCTTCACGCCATTCTGCGCCGGGATGGGCCAAGACCGGAGGATGATATGTTTTCAAAAAAAATCGTATCTTTACAGGCTGATTACGTGAGTGTATTAAATCCAAACCTATGATACTCAAAATTGTTCTTCTGATTCTCTTTTTCGCCGTGATGATCGGCGTGGGCATCTATTGCCGCCGGACTGCATCCGACGTACAGGGATTTGTGTTGGGCAGCCGCAACGTAGGCTCGTGGCTGACCGCCTTCGCCTTCGGCACATCCTATTTTTCGGCGGTCATCTTTGTCGGCTACGCCGGACAGTTCGGATGGAAATACGGCCTCTCGGCCACCTGGATCGGGATTGGCAACGCCCTCATCGGCTCCTTGCTGGCCTGGCGTATCCTGGGGCGGCGCACCCGTCTGATGACCCATCATCTGCAGAGCGCCACGATGCCCGACTTCTTCGGAAAACGCTTCTCCAGCGATACGCTCAAGGTGGCGGCCTCCGTCATCGTGTTCATCTTCCTCATCCCCTACACCGCTTCGCTGTACAACGGACTGTCCCGACTGTTCAGTATGGCATTCAGCGTAGACTATGTCTGGTGCGTGCTGGGCATGGCCGTCCTCACCGGCATCTATGTACTGGTAGGCGGCTATATGGCGACCGCCGTGAATGATTTCATCCAGGGATTGATCATGCTGGTGGGCATCTGCGCCGTCATCGCATCGGTGCTCAATGGCAACGGCGGTTTCAGTGCGGCCGTAGCCAGCCTGTCGCAAATCCCCTCCGAATCCGCGCCCGAACTTAACGGAGCCTTCGTCTCCTTCCTCGGACCGCAGCCGCTGTACCTGCTGGGCGTCGTGCTGCTCACCTCCCTGGGCACCTGGGGACTGCCGCAGATGGTCGGCAAGTTCTACGCCATCCGCAACGAGGCCGCCATCCGCAAGGGGACCTTCATCTCCACCTTCTTCGCCATCATCGTGGCGGGCGGGTGTTACTTCCTCGGAGGATTCGGCCGGCTCTATGGACAAAGCATAGAATACACGGCGGCCGGAACACCGATTTACGACAGTATCATTCCCTCTATGCTGGCATCCCTGCCGGATCTGATGATTGGCGTCGTGATTATCCTGGTTCTTTCGGCCTCTATGTCCACCCTTTCCTCACTGGTGCTGACCTCCGGTTCCACCCTTACGCTGGACATCATCGACCCCGCCGTAGCCAAAGTCCGCAAAGGCGCCCGGCTGAACGACCGCAGCCAACTGCTCTGCATCCGTCTGCTGGTCCTTTTCTTCATCATCATCTCTTCCATCCTCGCCATCATCCAAGCGAAGAGTTCCGTGACTTTCATCGCCCAGTTGATGGGTATTTCGTGGGGCGCGCTGGCCGGAGCGTTCCTGGCGCCGTTCCTGTACGGATTGTACTGGAAGCGCACCACCGCCGCATCCGTGTGGGTCTCTTTCATCGCCGGCGTGGCCATTATGTGCGGCTGTATGTACTGCACGTTCACCGGACAGACCTTCATCAGCCCCTATTTCACCTCCCCCATCAACGCCGGCGTACTGGCGATGCTCGTGGGGCTGGCCATCGTACCGCTCGTCAGCCTTTTCACCCGGGTGGAGAAGAAAGAGAAAGTGGAAAAAATGTTCAACTGTTACAGCAGTACGGTCACCGTCCCCGCCTCCCACTCCCTGATTGAGGAACAAGAAGCATAGTATTATGGACCGCTCCAAAGAAATCATCCGCACCAGCGTCATCGGGATTGTCGCCAATGTTTTTCTGGCCTCTTTCAAGGCGCTGGTCGGCCTGCTGGCTCATTCCGTGGCCATCGTGCTGGATGCCGTCAACAATCTCACGGACGTCCTTTCCAGCCTCATCACCATTATCGGGACCAAAATCTCCATCAAACCGGCTGACCGCGAACATCCCTTCGGACACGGGCGCGTCGAGTACTTCACCGCCATCATTATTGCGGTCATCGTACTCACGACCGGCGTCACCTCCCTGGTCGAATCCATCAAGAAGGTCATCCATCCCACGGATCCGGATTACACGACCGTCACGCTCATCGTGATTATCGCGGCCATCGTTACCAAACTGGCGCTGGGATGGTATGTCCGCCGTCAGGGAAAGAAGTTGGGAAGCGATGCGCTGATTGCCTCCGGGGCTGATGCACTGTTCGACGCCGTCATCACGCTGGCTACCCTGATTTCCGCCGGCATTATGCTGATTTGGAATGTTTCCTTGGACGGTTATCTGGGCGTATTGATTTCGCTGGCCATCATCAAGGCCGGCGTGGAAATGCTCTCGTCCCCCATCAATCAATTGCTGGGAGCCCAGGCTCCGACCGATTTGATTCATCAAATTAAAACGGAAGTAACCGCCATAGATGGCGTTCTCGGCGTATTCGACATTATCCTGCACGGGTATGGGCCGAACCTATCCATCGGTTCCCTGCACGTGAGCGTGTCCGATACGACGAGCGCCCATCAAATCCATAAGATTACGCGGAGCATTTCCGAAATGATGTACGCGCGCCATCATATCATTATGACGGTGGGCATCTATTCCGTTGCTACCGGTGACAGCCCGGACGCCGCCCTGCAAAAACAGGTCATACAAACCTTGATGAAACAGGCGCACGTCGAGCAGGTACACGGATTTTTCTGTTACGAGGGAGAAAACCGCATTTCCGTAGATGTCGTTCCGGATATGTCGGTTACGGATGACAAGGTCTTTATCGAGACACTGCAGGCTGCACTGAAAGAAGTCCTCCCGGACCGGCAAGTCAGCATCATCGTCGATCACAACTACGCCGACTGATTGATGAAACAACCCTATTTCCGGGCCTCTTCAAGCAGATTGCCGAACTCCTCAATACTTTCGCAAATCAGCGTGGCCCGGTTTTCGGGAACGCTTTCCAGCGCCTTTTCGAGCGTCGTTTCCCCCGAAAGCACCAGCACTCCGCAAGCACCCGCATTGAGGGCTGTCTTGACATCCGTATAGAGGCGGTCGCCCACCATCGCGGCGTGCCCGGGAGCAATGCCGTTCTTTTCCAGAATGCCCAACAGGATGCCCGGGTTCGGTTTCCCGATGACGATATCGGGCTTGCGGCCGCAGGCGGCGGCGATACAAGCGCAGATGGATCCGCAATCCACCAGAATGGTCTCTTCATCCGTCGGACAGACCCAGTCGGGATTGGTCGCGATATAGGGAATATCCGGATGGGAGGCCCACCAGGTGCAGCGGCACAGCCGCGAATAGGTCAGGGTCATATCGAAAGCGGCCACCACTACATCGGGACGGTCGGCGGGGTCGTCGGCGCAGGAAACAAAGCCGGCGGCCTCGAACTGCGAAATCATCGAGGGGGTGCCCAGCAGGAACAGCCGGCGGGCGGAAAGATAATGCGTCTTGATGTAATCAATGGCGGCCGCCGTCGTGCTGTACATCTGCCCTTCCCCGCAGGGAACGCCCAGACGATGCAATTTTGCAATA
>CAMJRT010000180.1 GCA_946408295.1 uncultured Bacteroidales bacterium | reverse complement strand
CAGGACATTCCGGATACGCCGTATGTCCCGCGGACCGAGTTGGGTAAAATGGTGGCGAAGGCCCCTTCCGTCGCGCATATCTACGCCGACAGCACTTTCCTGCTGGCAACCGGCGTGGATGAGACGGATATCCATTTCCAGACATCGGACTATAAGGTCGAGCACGCCTTCTTCCTCCGGATCAAACTGAATACGCCCGGGGTGAAGATGAAACTCGTCCTTCCGGACGACAAAGACACGTATGTCATTGGCGCCCGCCAGACTCCTTCGGATATGATCAGCCTGGTCGACAAGCCCGGCAGAAGGGTCGTGGCGGCCGTGAATGCCGATTTCTGGGATACCTCCAATGGCAAGACCCGTGGCCCGATCCACAAGGACGGAACGGTTCTCAAGGACGATTTCTTCTATTCCTCAACCTTGACCGACCAGGCCATCAGCTTTATCGGCTTCGATTACGATGGGCTCCCGGTCATCCGGGATTCTGCCTACTACCGGCCCCATCAGAGCGAATTTCGCGACCTGACAGGCAGCGGCGTCCTGGTCGTCAAGGATGAAGGCGTCGTTCCTGCCTCGTTCAGCGCCTATTCACCCTGGCGGCATCCTCGCAACGTGGTTGGCTATACGGCGGACCGGCAGACGCTCTATTTTATGATCGTAGACGGGCGGCAGCCGACGTGGTCGGAGGGAATGCTGTACTGGGAAATGGGAGAAGTGATGAAATCCCTCGGCTGCGTCTGGGCGTCCAACCTCGACGGCGGTGGCAGCGCGATGTTGGTCATCCGCCATCCCACCGTGGATGTCTATCAACTCCGCAACCGCGCCGCTGACGGCTGTGAAAGGGCCGTGGTGAGCTGCTGGATGGTAACTGTAGACGAACCGTAATGCGTATGAAAAAGACAATCTATATCTTGCTGACAGTGCTTTCCGTCCTGGGATGCCGGGAGACCGGCGTCGTGGACGGCCCGCACGATCCCAAGGTCCTTTCCATCATTCCCAAAGCCGGGTATCCCGGCACGGAAGCGACGATTTCCGGTTGGTATTTCGAAGGAAAGCAGGTTTCCGTAACCATCGGGGGTACGCCTGCGACGGTGAAGGCTTCCACGATGGACCGCATTTCGGTCGTGATGCCGGAGAAGACCCTCGGCATCTATGAGGTGGAGGTGACCGTGGATGGCCGTTCCAAGGGCGGTATCCATTTCCGCTATGCCGAGCATCCGGAAGAAGAAAAACTGGCGGTCTTCTCTTATTCGCCGATGCACGGCTACGAAGGGGAGCAAATCACCATCGGCGGGCAACTCTTCTCCCCGAAGCCAGAGGAGAATACGGTCACCATCAACGACAAGCCCTGCCTCGTGACCACTGCGACGGTCAGCCGGCTGGTGGTTACCCTGCCGGACAATCCGGAGGGGCAGTATCCCTTTGTCGTGACGGTCGGCGGTGAGAGTGTCACCGGTCCGATGTTCACCTATGACCGGAAGCCGGATCTCACCGTGCTTTCGATTGAGCCCGCAACGGGCCTGGTCGGGGAAGAGATTACCGTCAAAGGACTTTGCTTCAGCCCGGTGCCCTCCGAAAACATCGTGACCCTGAACGGGGTCCGGGCCGAGGTGCTGTCCGCCTCGATGAAAGAGCTCCGCATCAAGGCGCCGGAGAAGCCGCTCGGAAGCTATCCGGTGGTCGTGACCGTCGGGGACAAGACCGCCGAGGGACCGGCCTTTATGTATGTTTCCAAGAAACTCAAGTATACCGTGCGGACGGTTTCCGGCAAGGCGGGACGGGCGGCGGATGCCGTGACTGTCATCGACGGCGGCCCTTCCGAGGTGAAATACTGGCAGCCGCGCGGGCTTGTCTTCCTGCCGGACGGCCGGATGGTTATTTTCGACAATGGCAACAATGCGTTCCGCTTTATGGATCTGACTTCCTATACCGTGACCTCCACCCAGTCTGCCAAATCGCTCTTGAATGCGGCCTGGCGGGGAACGCTGCATGGCGACTGGATTTACCTTGCAAGCAAGGGTAACAACCGCCTTGTCCGGTACAACTACAAGACCGACGAAAGCGAAGTCGTGGGGGCGGATTTCCAGGGAGGCACTTCTCCGATGGATGTCGCATTTGACGCTGCGGGCAACGGCTATGTGCTGATCCGGGACGGCGTGAAGGGCATCCTTAAGGCTCCGGGCGGTGATTTTACGGCGCTGGAGAGTTTCACAACCTTCACGGACGGTCCGCTGGCTATGCAGTTCGCGCCCGACGGGCAGCTGATCGTGACGACAAACGGCTGCCAGGTGATATCGGTAGCCCCGAATGGTATCCAGACGGTCATCGCGGGAATCCGGGCTGCCAAAGCCGATGACAACGGCCAGCCGGGACAGCCGTTGACGGCGAAATTCGGATCCAACCTCTTCGGTATGACGGTCGATGGCGAAGGAAACATCTATGTAGCGGATGACAGCTTCAAGATCATCAAACTGATCCAGAAGGGTTCTGACGGATATGCGAACGCCATCGTCAGCACCATTGCCGGCCTCAGCGGCCAGAGCGGCCAAAGCGACGGTGTCGGCAGCGATGCCCGCTTCGGCACCCCCGGTGAAATCCGGATGGCCCCCGACGACAAGCACCTCTATATCTCCGAGTACAGTAATTTCACCATTCGAGAAATCACGATAGAATGAAACGAATCCTATATACCCTCCTATTCCTTCTCGCCCTCACGGCCTGCAAGGAACCGTATTCCGCCCGGATTACGGATCTGCGCCTCGTGTCGGTCGATCCGCGCAACGGCTATCCCGGCGACCTCGTGACCCTGATCGGGTGGAATTTCTCCCCGATTCAGGAGCAGAACGAGGTGCTGCTCGACGGCGTACCGGCCATTGTACTGGAGGCTTCCTCCAGCCGGCTGCAGATTGTCCTTCCCGAGCATCGTCCGGGGCCCTGTCCGATTACGGTCAAGGGACCTGCCGGCGAGGGCGGCGGCCTGGAGATTAATTATCTCAAGCGGCCGGATCACGAATATATGGCGTCGACCATCGTCGGCCAGCAGGGCCAGCGCAAATGCCAGGACGGCGTGGGGACCGAGGCGCTGACCTATATGCCCACCGGCATCAACAAAGCGCCTGACGGTACCCTCTGGTTCACCGACCGGGGCGGCAATAAGTTGCGCCGGATTGCCGCAGACCTGACAGTCACCACCCTGATGGATGTCCAGATTCCGGGTGCCGCGCTCTGGCAGGGCTGTTTTGACGGCGAAGGCAATTACTGGTGCAACGACAAGGCCAACGGCATTCTCTACCGGTATGAGCCGGCCTCCGGAAGGCTGGTCACGGTCGCGACGGGATTGAAATCCCCGATGAATGTCGTGATGGACGGGGAGGGCAATTTCCTCGTTCCGTGCCGGGATGAGAAGGTCATTTACAAATTCACCTGCATCTATATCTACTGTATAGTTGTCCTGACCTGCGTATTCAAAGGTCACAATATGTTTTTCACCGCTTAAAACATACTTTTCATCAGTTGAGATCTCCTGAACATAGTATCTGCCAAAGGGGAGTTTAACATCAAATCGGGCTGTCATATCCTCACCTACAGAAACAACTGATATGAGACCGTCCTTGGGAATAGCCGCACCGCTTCTTGATACTATCTCTTCGTCTGCAAACAGACCGAACTCAACTCTTGA
>CAMJRT010000179.1 GCA_946408295.1 uncultured Bacteroidales bacterium | reverse complement strand
GCTCTATGACTTTTTCCGTTCGGTCGGCTTGCAGCCTCGCGCCATTTTGTTGACCCACGCGCATTTCGACCACATCGAAGGGGTCAAGGACTTGTCCGATGATTTCGGCGGGCTGCCTGTCTATCTTTCCTTTGCCGAGGCGCCGGTCATCGAGGGACTGGAAAAGAATTGTCGTTTTCTGGGACAGCGTGTGCCGAGCCTGGATGTGCCTTTGCGGGATATTCACGACGGGGAAGTTCTGCGTTTCGGGGATATGGAACTGGAAGTGCTGGCTACGCCCGGGCACAGTCCCGGGAGCGTTTGCTATCTCGACCGCAAGGGAAAGTTACTCATCAGCGGGGATACGCTTTTTGCGGGGACCATCGGGCGCACGGACCTGGGGAATGGGGATTATGACCGCTTGATGGAGAGCATACAGACGAAGTTGTTGCCGCTGGACGGGGAAATCGAGGTGTTTCCCGGGCACGGAGCCCCCACTTCCATTGCCGTCGAGCGTGCGACCAACCCGTTTCTACAGCCCTTCAACGAACCGTATGAAGAAGAATAGGCTGCTCCCTTTCCTCGACCGTCGCTTCGCGACCCCTCCCACTGCGCTTCGCTTGTGGGCCCCTCCCGTTAAGGCTTCGCCTTTTCCTCCTTCTCGCTCGGAAGAGGAAACAAGTTCCCTCTTCTCTCGCTCTTGCGTCGGTTATGGTGCCGAGGGTGGCACAGGCCGGAAAAGGAGTACAGCCTATTCTACAATAGTAAATGTAAAGCATAAGGAATAATTGCAATAGCGAATGAAATGAGCAAGGTGATACATATAGAGGGGGCTTCAGCGAACAATCTGAAGCATGTGAGTCTGGATATTCCGCGGGACGCTTTCGTGGTGGTGACCGGCCTGAGCGGCAGCGGCAAATCATCTTTGGCCTTCGACACCATCTATGCCGAAGGACGCCGCCGTTACCTTGACACCCTCTCCCCCTATGCCAAACATTTCATCGGCTATCTGGACAAACCGCCCGTTGAAACCATCGAAGGGCTCAGCCCGATTATCGCCATCGAACAAAAGACGACGGGCAACAACCCCCGTTCCACCGTCGGTACCATTACGGAAATCTACGATTTTCTGCGTCTGCTCTACGCCAAAGCCTCCACCGCCTTTTCGCCCGTTACGGGCAAGCCGATGGTCCGCTACTCCGACGAGCAGATGGTGGACCTTATTCTCCAGCGCTATGACGGCCGGAAATGCTACCTGCTCGCTCCGCTCGTGTCCGGCCGCAAGGGGCACTACAAGGATTTGTTCGCCCGTATGCGCCGGCGCGGTTTCACGGATATCCGGATTGACGGGGAAATCGTGGAATTGGCGGCTGTCGAGACGGTGGACCGCTATAAAAACCATTTCATCGAACTGGTGGTGGACCGGCTCAAACCGTCCGCCGACGACCGTTCCCGCATCCGCCGCTCCGTGGTCAGCGCCCTGCACGACGGAAAAGGCTCCCTGATGGTGCTGGATGCCAAGGACGGCTCCATTTCCTATCTGTCCAAAAACCTGGTTTGCGAAGAAAGCGGCATCTCGCTTCCGCAGCCGCAGCCCTTTACCTTCTCTTTCAATTCGCCGCAAGGCTACTGCCCCTATTGCAAGGGTCTCGGCCTCATCAGCGATGTGCGGATGGAAACCATTGTACCCGATGCGGACGTAAGTATCGCGGATGGTGGCATTGTCCCCTTGGGCAAGTTGCAGAACAACAAGAAATTCGACATCATCCGCGCCATCGCCCGCAAGTACGGATTCAGCATTTACGACCCGATTGCGGAGATTCCGCAGGAAGCCCTGTCCCACATCATTTTCGGCTCGGAAGAAATGTTCCGCGTCGGGGAGGGCGTCAATGCGACGATGGAGAGTTTCGACGGACTGGTGGATCATATCGAAGACAAGCAACTCTGTCCCGAATGCAAGGGCACACGTCTGAATAAGGAGGCGTCGTATTTCAAGATAGACGGAAAGACCATCACCGAAGTGTCTGAAATGCAAATCGATGTGCTGCAGACGTGGTTGAGTCATCTGGATGAACATCTGGGGGAACGCGAGCGGATGGTGGCCCGCGATATTCTGCGTGAATTGCGCGACCGGGTCGGCTTTCTGGTCAATGTCGGGCTGGAATATCTTTCTTTGAGCCGGGCGACGGCATCGCTGTCGGGCGGGGAGTCGCAGCGCATCCGCCTGGCGACCCAGGTCGGCTCCAAGCTCGTCAATGTGCTCTATATTCTGGACGAGCCTTCCATCGGACTGCATCAGCGCGACAACCGCAAATTGATTGCGTCCCTTCAACTATTGCGGGACGAAGGCAACAGCGTGATGGTGGTGGAGCACGATGCCGAGACGATGCTGGCGGCGGACTGGCTGGTGGATGTGGGGCCGGGAGCCGGCGAGAACGGGGGAGAAATCTGCTACAACGGACCGGCGTATGAGGCACTCGGAGAGCCGGATTTCGGGCCGGGTTCCCGCTCGGGCGGGGGTGGCTTGCATTCGGACGCTGATTCGTTGGCGCCCTCCATTACGCTGCAATATCTGCGTGGCGAAAAAGCGATAGAAGTCCCGGACCGGCGCGAGAAAGGCAATGGCCGGTTTCTGACTTTGAGAGGCTGCACGGGGAACAACCTGAAAAATGTAACCTTGAATCTTCCCCTGGGCTGTCTGGTCGGCGTGTGCGGAGTCAGCGGCAGCGGAAAATCCTCGTTGATTACCGAAACGCTCGTGCCCGTGCTGACGGCGCGATTGGCCCATTCCAAGGCGAAATCCCTGCCCTACGAATCGCTGAAAGGGATGGAATCGTTGGATAAAATCATCGTGGTGGACCAGTCGCCCATCGGAAAGACGCCCCGCAGCAATCCGGCCACCTTTACCGGGGTGTTCTCGGACATCCGCGCTCTTTTTGAGAGTACACCGGATGCCAAGGCCCGCGGCTTCAAATCGGGGCGTTTCTCGTTCAACGTGCCGGGCGGGCGTTGCGAGGCCTGCAAGGGCGTGGGTCTGCGCATCGTCGAGATGAATTATCTGCCTTCGGTGAATGTCATTTGTCCGGAGTGTGCCGGCAAACGCTACAACGAAGCGACGCTGGCCGTCAAATACAAGGGCAAGAGCATCGGAGATGTGTTGGAAATGCCCATTTCGGAGGCCTGTGAATTTTTTGAGAAAGTACCGAAGATTGCGCAGCGTATTCGGGCGATGAAAGAAGTCGGATTGGGCTATATCCGTCTAGGCCAGTCCAGCGTCACGCTTTCGGGAGGGGAATCCCAGCGGATGAAACTGGCGGCGGAACTTGGGCGTACCGGCACGGGCAAAACGCTGTATGTGCTGGACGAACCGACCACCGGCCTGCACTTCGAAGATGTCCGCATTTTGCTGGATGCGCTGCGCCGGCTGGTTGCGCAGGGCAACAGCGTGCTGGTCATCGAGCACAATCTGGATGTGCTCAAAAGTATGGATTACCTCATTGATATGGGCCCCGAAGGGGGGCGGAAAGGCGGCTATATCGTTGCGCAGGGCACCCCGGAGGAACTGGCGGCCGATCCCGCTTCCGTGACCGGTCCTTTTTTGAAAGAAGTTTTGCTTTAGCCAACAGGACTGTTGTTTTTTCAGGCGAAAATGACTACCTTTGCGGCATGATTTACCCACAGAACTTTGAAACGAAGATT
>CAMJRT010000178.1 GCA_946408295.1 uncultured Bacteroidales bacterium | reverse complement strand
GATGCAGGCTTGCACGAATGAGAATTGATGGTGTTTCATTGGAATATAGATTTCAGCTTAAGGCAACGCGAAACATTTTCGCAATATGTCTGTATGCCCCTCGGGACATACGATGCGAAGGTACAAATATTTATTGTGATGTGCAAATCGCCTCATAGACACGACAGACTCAAATCTGAGTCAACCTAAATCCGGAAATGACTAACAAATGTTTTTTGCATTATACAATTGTTGTATATATTTGTATTTTAGAAAATACACTTGATATGGAGAAGTGATTGAAAGCGCCGTATTCAGAAAAATACCTTTGTGGGCATTCGGATTTCTTTACTAAAAAATTGTCATTGCATATGAAAAAGTTGGTTGTTTTGTCGGGGTCGGGGATCAGCGCCGAGAGCGGAATCAGTACGTTCCGCGGGGGCGGAGGTCTGTGGAACAATTATCGCGTCGAGGATGTCGCGTCGATTCAGGGGTGGTACCGCAATCCGGCCTTGATGCTGGAGTTCTACAACGGGATGCGGGCTGACCTTCCCCATCACGCGCCCAACCTTGCCCATACTTTATTGGCAGAGTTGGAGAAAGAGTATGCCGTGACGGTCATTACCCAGAATGTGGATGACCTGCACGAACGCGCGGGCAGCAGCCACATCATCCATCTGCACGGGGAGGTTACCAAGGTGCGGCCGGAGGATTGCTATACGGACAGGGACGGATACAGTCTCCGCTATGTCCGGGACATCGCCTACGGCAGCATCCGGATGGGAGATACGGGCGGGCCGAACAAGCGGCAGTTGCGTCCGCATATCGTGTGGTTCGGCGAGGCGGTCCCCAATATCTCCGCTGCGGCCCGCGAAGTTTCCGAAGCGGATATCCTCCTGATTATCGGCACCTCGCTGCAGGTCTATCCCGCCGCCGGACTGGTCTCTTACGCATCCGGCAAGTGCCGCATCTATGTCATCGATCCGGGAGAGGTTTCAGCACCCGGAGCCACGCACATCCAGGCGCCCGCGACCGAAGGGATGAAGGAACTGGTCAAGATGCTGTAGTTTTCATGCTCGGGCCTTTCGCCCCCGAAAGGGCGCTTTCTCGTCCCGAGCGGGTAGATACTCTCGCCTCGGATAAGCAAATTTTTTTGCTTATCTCTCGGCTTACTCGTATCTTTGCAGCGAGATTCGGCGAATGAGCCAGCGCGAACCGTCCGTCCGTAGCGCCTCAAGCCGGGTCAAGTGTAACAGGTACCACTCTAAAAACTGCAAAGATGAAAAAGAAATTCTCGTCCTTATTTCTGTTGATGGCCGTGACGTTTATCGTCTGCCTGGTCGCATCCAACCTTTTCGCCGCCAAACTCATTCACGTTTTCGGGCTTGACCTGCCGGGGGCCGTCCTGGTCTTTCCCATCTCGTACATCCTCAACGACTGCATCTGCGAGGTGTGGGGCTACCGCAAGGCAAGGCTGGTCATATGGCTGGCTTTCGCGATGAATTTCTTCGTGGTCCTTTTCGGCCAGTTGCTGGTCTGGATGCCCGCTGCACCCTTCTGGGACGGCGCCGAGCACTTCAACTACATCTTCCACCTGGCGCCGCGCATCGCGATGGCTTCCTTGCTGGCGTTTTTGGTCGGTTCGTGGCTCAACGCCGCCGTGCTGAGCAAGATGAAAGTTGCGTCCGAAGGCCGTCTTTTCGGCATCCGCGCCATCGTCTCCTCCCTGGCGGGAGAAGGAATCGATTCCTTGATCTTTATGCCCATCGCTTTCTGGGGCCTGCCTGTCGGGACGCTCGCCACGATGATGCTGTGCCAGGTCACTTTCAAAGTGGTCTATGAGATTCTGGTGCTGCCGCTGACCGCCCGTGTGGTCAACTGGGTAAAAGTCCGGGAATCCGTGGACACCTTTGACAAAAATATTTCTTACAATCCCTTCAAGATTGCAGATTTTTAGCTGCTTTTTTCTATCTTTGCGGATGGATTGCATCCATTCGAAAAGATATATGAAAAAAGTACTCTCCACCCTGCTGCTTCTGCTGGCCGTCCTTTCCGTGTGGGCGCAGCGGGTCAATGTCCGTGAAGAAGTCCGCGCCGACCGGAACAAATGTTCGGGACTCGACGGGTTGTACGATTGCTCACCGCAAGCGTCCAGCGCCGCACCCAAGGGCTATGAAGCCTTTTATGTGAGCCACTACGGCCGCCACGGTTCACGCTACGCTTACACCCCCCGTACCTACGGAATGATTGTACGGATGCTGAAGGCCGAAGATGAAAAGGATGGGCTGACCGAATTCGGAAAACAACTCTACGCCCGGATGCAAGCGTTCAACGAAACGGCGGAGTTGCACGTGGGAGACCTCACCCCGCTGGGCTGGGAGCAACACCAGTACATCGCCAAGACGATGATTAACTCCTTCCCCAAAGCCTTCGGAAAGGGCGCCCGGGTGGATGCCGTTTCTTCACCCACCCCGCGCAGCATCGTCAGTATGGGGTCTTTCTGCACCCAGGTGGCCCGTCTCCGCCCCAACATCGCCGTTTATGAGCACCAAGGCATCTACGAGATGCAGGCGACCCGGCCCAACAACAAGAACAACCCCCTCCGCTACCAGGGGCCGGAACTCATCATCCCCTATGCGGAAAGTTCCGAGGATTATTTTCTGCGTCACTTCCCCTCTTACAAAGAGGTATTGGCCCGGATGTTCAAGGATACGGACCGCTGCCTGGGCGGACGTACGCCTTTTGAAGTGTTTTTCCAATTGTATATGCTGGTGGGCGGTATGCAGAGCCTGCCGGAGGACCGCCGCGTCGATTTGGACGGGCTGATCACCCCGGAAGAGTTTGCGATTTTGTGGGAATGTGACAACTACGAGCGTTTCCGGGAGTACTACGAATATAAGACGGCTTGCTCGGCCATTTATGACGATATGGTTGGCAAGGCGGACGCGCACATCGCGCAAGGAGAGCGGGGCGCCGACCTGCGTTTCGGCCACGATCATTGCCTGATGACCCTGCTGATGATTGCCGACATCGAAGATTTCGACACCCAGCCCGCCGACAACGATGAATTGTGTTATTGGTTCTACACCTTCCGTTCCCCGATGGCGGCCAACCTGCAACTCGTATTCTACGCTCCGAAGGGCTGGCCCGAAAAACAAAGGAAGGGACGCGGCGACCCGGCGCAGATTCTGGTGAAACTCCTGCTGAACGGGGAGGAATCCCGCTTCGGGAAATTGGAAACGGCGCAAGGTCCTTATTACAAATGGGAGGACCTGAAAGCGTACTTGCAAGCGCGTACGCATCTCTTTGTTACTTACAACGACTAGACGATGGATACTTTCTTCCAAGTCCTCAAAATGTTGGGATGCCTGGGAATGTTCCTGTATGGAATGTCCCTGATGAGTGGAGGACTTCAAAAACTGGCGGGAGACTCGATGCGCAGTTTCCTCGCGTCAATGACTTCCAACCGGTTCAAATGCGTGGTGACAGGTATTGTGGTGACGGCCCTGGTGCAGTCTTCTACGGCCACTACGCTGATGCTCGTGAGTTTTGTGAATGCAGGCCTGATGGCGCTGACCAATGCAATTGGCGTCATTATGGGCGCGAACATCGGTACGACGGCAACCGCCTGGCTCTTCGCCCTTTCCTTCGACGGCTCGTTCAGCCTGGGCGCGATTGCCATTCCGCTGATGTTCTTCGCGT
>CAMJRT010000177.1 GCA_946408295.1 uncultured Bacteroidales bacterium | reverse complement strand
CAATGTGGTCAATCAGGGTGGGGGCGGGCATTCCGGAGGGGTTGTGTACATCCAGCACCTCGCCCTGCGTGGTAAATACCTTATATGATACGTTGGGAACGGTGGTGATCACATCCATTCCGAATTCGCGGAAAAGCCGTTCCTGTACGATTTCCAAGTGCAAAAGTCCCAGGAAGCCGCATCGGAATCCGAAGCCGAGGGCCAGCGAGGATTCGGGCTCGAAGACCAAAGACGCATCGTTGAGTTGGAATTTCTCCAGCGAAGCGCGCAATTCTTCATACTGGTCCGTCTCCACCGGGTACATACCGGCGAAGAGCATCGGTTTGACCTCTTCGAAGCCCGCGATGGCTTTCTCGCAAGGGGTTTCCGTGAGGGTGATGGTATCGCCCACCTTTACTTCCGACGCCATTTTGATGCCGCTGATGATATAGCCCACACTGCCGCAGGGAATTTCGTCGCGGGGGCAGAGTTTCATCTTCAGCACACCCACTTCATCGGCCACATATTCTTTGCCGGTGTTGAAGAATTTTACCTTGTCCCCCGTGTGGATGGAGCCTTGCTCCACCTTGAAGTAGGCGATGATGCCCCGGAAGGGATTGAAAATGGAGTCGAAAATCAAGGCTTGCAGCGGGGTTTGCGGGTCGCCTTGCGGCGCGGGGATTTTTTCTACGATGGCATCCAGAATCTCGGCGACGCCTTCTCCGGTCTTGGCCGAGCAACGCAGCACATCCTCGGGTTTGCAGCCGATCAAGTCCACAATCTGGTCGGTCACCACTTCGGGCATCGCGGATTCCACATCGATTTTGTTGAGGACGGGGATGATTTCCAGGTCATGGTCGATGGCCTGGTAGAGGTTGGAGATGGTCTGGGCCTGGATGCCCTGGGTGGCGTCGACTACCAGCAGGGCTCCTTCACAGGAGGCGATGGCGCGGGATACTTCGTAAGAAAAATCCACGTGGCCCGGGGTGTCGATGAGGTTGAGGATGTAGGGCTCGTCCTTCCCTTGGGAGCCGGAAGCCGATTGAGAGGCGCGGCGGGGCCGGTAGTCCATCTGGATGGCGTGGCTCTTGATGGTGATGCCTTTTTCTTTCTCCAGGTCCATCGAGTCCAGCACCTGGTTCTCCATTTCGCGCGTGTCCAGCGTTTGTGTCAGTTCCAACATTCGGTCGGCCAGGGTGCTCTTTCCGTGGTCAATGTGGGCGATGATACAGAAATTTCGGATATGGGATTGTGCGACGGACATACGGACATTTCGTTTTAGTCCGCGAATATACTAATTTTTTTGTATTCGGATGGAGTTTCGGCGCTCCTCTACAGCCGGATGGCGCGCAATCGCTCCTGCAGGGCGGTCAGATGTTTCATCAATTCGCTGAAAGACGGAGAGTCCCCATAGATGAATTTGTTCTGCATCATTTCGTAGTCTTCTTTCCACAAAGGCAGTACCTCTGCGGACGGGAGAATAGCCAGGTTTTCGGGGGTGTGCCGGTCGTAATCGATACCCCGCATCGCATTGAATACCCGGCGATGCTCTACGAGCGACTGATACAGGCCGGTGTCTATCATCGCTTTCTCCGCAAAACCCGTCTTGTCCAGGCGGTAGAGGTCGAAAAGGTGTCGGGACATCCGTTTGTAGCGCGGATAGTTTTTCTGGAATTCTTCGTGGAGCAGAAAGACCTTTTCCAAAAAGGTGCGCGTCGGCGAGACGGTCGGGATGCAGGTGCCGGGATAATCGATCACGGGGGAGAGTTGGACGGCGAAAGGCTCGATTTTTCGCATTTCCCGGGGCTCCCGCGGGCTGCGGCAACTGAATTCCACCTTGACCTCCCCTTTGATGTAGTCGTCTTCCGGCAGCAGGCTTCGGTAGGGGATGATCAGGACGGTCGGGTCTGCGTCCGAGTCTTTCCAATGCCGTACCTTCACCTCGCTTTCCCAGCCTCCGAATACGTTCAGCGTTGCCTTCAGTTCACGGGCCATTTCATTTTCGATATAGGCGCGGCTGAGTTTGCGGATGCGGTCCCGTTGCGAACGGGTCCCTCCCGACAGGCCGAAGAAGGATTTGTCAAACGAGATATCCACATCTTCCGAAAAGCGTCGCGTGATATCCCACGCCTTGCTCAGCGAGGTGCCTCCTTTGAAGGTCAGGGCTTCCGCGCAGGTCAGGCTGAAGATGGCGTGAATTACGTGACAGACCCACCAGTCTTTCTCCGCGGCTTTGGGGCTGACGTGTATCTTGTCGTGTATTTCATTATACATTTCTAATTTTCTGTCTTCCGGTTCCTCCCAGAAATCATACTTACGCATAGATTCTTTTCCTTCTTCCCTCATATTTATTGAATTTTTTATTGGACCTTCCTTGCATTTGCAAAATGATTTCGCGAATCCACTTGGGAGTGGCTTTCAAGTCTTCGCGTATCTCTTCGTAAGGGACTTGCGCATAGATTTCTTCCATCCGTTCCGTATCGAACTCCCAGAGGTCCTGGGGCCCGATTTCCTCTAGGGCGAGCACGGTCAGCATCAGGATGCGGGATTTGTAGTTGAATATGCGCGGGGACACGTGTTCCAAGATGATGGGCCGGAACCCGTCGTGGTAATTGATGCGTCGGGAAGGGCCGTCCGTACTGTACACGGGGTTCATCACCACCTGTTCGGAAAGTCCCAGCATATTCTGGGCTTCGCATCCGCAGGGAGCCGTGCGAAAACCGTCCCTGCTTTTAAGCCGTGCCAAAATCTCGTCGACGCTTGCCGGCAAAGGCCCCATTCCCCAAGAACTTGGCTTGGGCACGCAATAAATCCCGCGGCTCATACGCATCAGCACGCCCCGGGCGACCAGGCGCTGGAGTGCCTTGGAAATGGCTTTTTCGCTGCCGCACTCGAAAAAGTCATCGGGAAAATACACTTTTCCCTCGCCTCCTTCGACGAGTATCCGCTCGATTTTTTTCTCTACGCTGTCCATAAGCAAAACAAATTTTGTCGCAAATATATACGATTTTCGCGACAAACCAAAACTTTTTAATAATTCTGAAATTATGTTTATTTTTGCAAATCATCTGACAGGGTCCGAAGGACTGGAATTTATATGGCGGAAATAAAAAAAGAGCGGCTTTTATCCTTGGATGTGCTCAGGGGAGCGGATTTGTTCTTCCTGCTGATTCTGGGGCCTGTCCTGCGCGCAGTCGTGAAGGCGGCGGACGGCCCGCTCTGGCTGGGGGAACAACTTCAGCACGTGAAGTGGGAAGGCTTTGTTGCCTGGGATATCATTATGCCGCTGTTCCTTTTCATGTCCGGTATCACCATCCCGTTTTCGCTGGCGAAATACAGGCAGGGGCTTACGCCGGACAAAGGTTTTTATCTGAAGTTGCTGCGTCGTTTGTCCCTGTTGTTTCTGTTGGGCTGGCTCGTACAGGGCAACCTGCTGGAATTTCAGTGGAAACTCTTTCATCCCTATGCCAACACCCTGCAGGCGATTGCTGTGGGTTATGTGGTGACCGCGCTGCTTTTTGTCCATTGCCGTCCCCGTACGCAAATCCTTTGGTGCGTCGGTTTCTTCGCCGCCTATCTGCTGGCTTTCATCCTGACGGGGATGAACACGGATCCACAGGACAATGTGGCGATGTGGGTGGACAAGGCGGTTCTGGGGGCTCATCGGGACGGGGTGCGGTTCTTGGAAGACGGAAGCTGGGTATTC
>CAMJRT010000176.1 GCA_946408295.1 uncultured Bacteroidales bacterium | reverse complement strand
TAAGAGAAACTTTTTCAATCCCGGCTATCTGTTCCAGGGTCTTCACCCATTCTTCAACCTCCCAACGGTTCTTCGCATTGAATTGAATGCTTCCGCTGAACACCGTATCCTGAACATCCAGTTGGAAATGTTTCAACTGAACCCCTACCAGACGGGCGCTGGTTCGCAGGATGTCGTTCAGCAGTTCCCCCCGGGCTTGTCCCGAAAGCGTAAGCACGACTTCACGCGCACGATGGTCGGTCACGCGTTTTTTCTTCTGCCCCGGCGTTTTGAAGAAGCTCTGTATGTCGTCTTTGGCCCGTTTGGTGCGGACGAAAGAAAGCCATTCTTTTTGCGGCTGTCCGTTTTCCGTAGTCAGGATTTCCACTTCATCACCGGAACGGAGCACGTGGTGGAGGGGCACCAGGCGGGTGTTGACTTTCGCGGCGATGGCCTTCCGGCCGATTTCCGAGTGAATCGAATAGGCGAAATCCAGGGCTGTAGCGCCTTTGAGTATGCTTTTCTGGTCACCATTGGGCGTGAAGACATAAATCTTGGTGGTGAGCAGATCTTCGTGGACAATGTCCAGCAACTCCAGCGAGTTGACGTCGGGATCGCTGAGGATGTCCTGGATTTTCTCCAGCCACCGGTCCATTTCATTGTCTTCGCTCGAAACGAATCCCTCTTTCTTGTAGGCCCAGTGGGCGGCGATGCCTTTTTCCGCAATATCATCCATACGGCGCGAACGGATTTGCACCTCGATCCAGTTGCCGCTGTCATTGACCGTGCAATGCAGGGATTCGTAACCATTGCTTTTGGGACTCTTGATCCAGTCGCGCGTACGGTCCGGCTTATAGGGATACATACTCGTGATAATCGAGAAGATGTTGTAGCAAATCGCGCGCTCCTCGTCAATGGTCTCGCATTTGTCGTCGAAGATGATGCGGATGGCGTAGATGTCGTAAATCTGGTCGAAGGTCACACCCTTGGTCTGAATCTTGTGCCAGCAAGAATAGGGGGTTTTGATGCGCCGCTTGATGATGAAATGCAAGCCGGCCTTTTCCAGCGCCCGCTGGATGGGGTTGATGAAGCGCTCGATTTCCAAATGCGCCATCGCCATTTTTTCCTCGACGCCGCGTGAAATCTCCTCATAGGCTTTCGGCTCCGTGAAACGCAGCCAGATATTTTCCATTTCGGATTTGATCTCGTACAGACCGAGCCGATGGGCGAGGGGAATGAAGATGAACATCGTCTCCGACAGAATCTTCTCCCGCTTGTACTTGGGCAGCCATTCGAGGGAGCGGCAGTTGTCCAGACGGTCCGCCAGTTTGATGAGGAGGACGCGGACATCGTCATTGAGCGTCAGCAGAATACATTTGAAATTCTCGGCCTGGGTGCTGACTTCCTTGGCTTTGTCCTCCTTGTCGAGCACGGTCTTGATCTTGGCCAGGCCGTCCACCAGCGATGCCACCTTGTCGCCAAACTGGGTACGGATGTCGTCCAGCATATAGTCCGACTCCTCCACCAGGTCGTGAAGCAGGGCGGCGCAGATGGACTTGTAGCCCAGACTGATTTTCTCCACGACGATGTGCGCGACGGCGATGGGGTGGAGAATATAGGGCACCGATCCGCGGCGACGGGTGCTGAGAGAGGAATTGTTGACGAAATCAAAGGCCTTTTGGACCTGCGACAACTCCCACTCGTTGGCGCACCGCTTGTGGGCGGCTTCCATCAAGGCTTCATATTCTTGTCGGATACGGTCGAGTTCTTCTTGCGTAAAATCTTCCATACATTAAAAAAGCGTAAGTTGTGTTCCTTCTTGCGTCTTTCCTTCCTCAGAATCTTCCATCGGGTTCCTGTCAGTTCCGGCCTCGTCGCCGGTATTCCCGGCTTCCGGGAGTCCGTCCTCCGCCGCCAGCATCGCCCGCAACTGTTCCTCGCTGAGCAGGGGAATGCCCAGGCTTTCCGCCTTCTTTCGTTTCTCCGGACCGGCTTTCTCCCCGGCCAGCAGCCAGGAAGTCTTCGCACTGACGGAGGAGGAAATCTTGCCTCCGTGCCGTTCAATCAAGGCTTTCATCTCATCGCGCGAGATGCTGTAGGTTCCGCTGATGACGATGACCTTCCCGGCCAGAGCCGCCGACGACGGCCCTGCTTGCTCCTGCATAGCCAGATGCAGGCCCACTTTGCGCAAGCGTTCGATGATTTCGCAGTTGGATGCATCGGCAAACCATTGAAGGATGCTGTCCGCAATCACTTCGCCCACATCTTCCACTTCCAGCAACTGCTCGCGGGAAGCCTCCTTCAAGGCATCGATGGAGCGGAAATGACGGGCGAGGGTCTTGGCGGTCTGTTCGCCGACAAATCGTATCCCGATGGCAAAGAGCACCCGCTCGAAAGGGGTGGTGCGGACCGATTCGCGAAGGCTCTCCAGAAAACGTTCCGCCATCCGGTGCTTCCATCCTTCCAGATGCAGCAGCCGGTTCTCGTCCAAATCATACAGGTCGGCCACATTGTGGACAAAACCCATATTGTAGAGTTGCTCGATATTGGCTTCCCCGGCGAAGACATTCATCGCTTTGCGACTGAGGAAATTGACCAGCGTCCCCTTGATTTGGGGCGGGCAATGGTCTTTGTTCGGGCAGAAATACTTGGCCTGCCCTTCATCCTTGACCAACAGCGTCCCGCAGACGGGGCAGTGGGTGGGAAAAACGGGCTTGACGGCTCCGGGAGCACGTTTGGACGGCTCTACGGCCACGATTTTGGGGATGATTTCTCCGCCTTTTTCGACATAGACCCAATCACCTTCGTGAAGGTCGAGCAGTTCCATCTGGTCGGGGTTGTGCAAGGTCGCCCGTTTGACCACAGTGCCTGACAGTTGGACGGGTTCGAGGTTGGCGACGGGCGTCACGGCTCCGGTCCGTCCTACCTGGTAATCGATGCTCAACAGAGGCGTGAGGGCTTGCTCGGCCTTGAATTTATAGGCCACGGCCCAGCGCGGCGATTTGGCGGTATAGCCCAGGCTTCGCTGCCAATTCAACTGATTGACCTTGATGACAATGCCGTCGGTAGCGAAGGGCAGAAATTTCCGTTGGGCATCCCAATGGGAAATGTAGGCTTCGATTTCCCCGATGTCGCGGCAGATGCGCCGGTGTTCGGAAACGGGCAGTCCCCACGAAGCCGCTTGGTCCAAGGCTTCGCTATGGGTCCGGAAGGGGAGATTCTCTCCCAGCAAATGGTAAAGCGTACATTCCAGCCCGCGCCGCCCCACTTCTTCGGGGTCGGTCAATTTGAGCGAACCGGAGGCCGCGTTGCGGGGGTTGGCAAAGGGCGTTTCCTCCGCTTTCACTTTCTCCTCGTTCAGGCGGTCAAAAGCGGAATAGGGCATATAGATTTCGCCCCTGATCTCAAACTCTTGCGGCCAGCCTTCTCCCTGGAGGCGCTCGGGAATATTGCGGATTCGGCGGACATTGCGCGTGACATCATCCCCGACGGTGCCGTCTCCCCGGGTGAGGGCGCGCAGCAGCCTGCCGTCGCGGTAGGTCAGGCAGATGGCCGTACCATCAAATTTGAGTTCACAACTATAGGTAAAGGTCTCTCCGCCCAGGGCTTTTGAGGCCCGTGCGGCAAAATCTTCGATTTCGGACAGGCTGTAGGTGTTGCCCAGGGACAACATCGGATAGCGGTGGGGGAATTGTTCAAATTCTTTGGA
>CAMJRT010000175.1 GCA_946408295.1 uncultured Bacteroidales bacterium | reverse complement strand
GCGGAAGAAGGTCACAAAAATCAATTCGGGCACCTGCTCGATATCGTCCACGATAAAGGACCGGGCCATTTCGAGGTTGTATCGGGCATCGTCCATCGAAGGATTCAGTTTGAGGGCCTTTTCGTAGTGCAGAATGGCGTGACCGTAATCTTTTTGCTTGTAGCAGGCATTGCCCCAATTGTAATGCAAATCAGCCGATTGCAATCCCAGTGCGGCGATGGAAGCGTAGTCCCGGGCCGCGTCTTCATACAGGCCCGCACTGTAATCGGCGGTCGCCTTGGTCCAGAGCGAATCCACATAATCGGTCGCCGCATGGGCAGCAGGAGCTCCTGTCAGCATCAGCAAGAGCGCTATCAACGGAAGAATGGTTTTCTTTTCAGTCATCCGGGAGTCCAGGTTTGAAATCAATTGTTCGGCTTGTTCAAAGTGCCTGCGCATCGTCTCTTGTCCGTCGGTGGGACTATAACGGGCCATTTCACAAGCATCCAGCAGTTCAATGAAGGCGACGGCATCTTCTGCATTCACCTGCCGGGCCATCAACTCCTGCTGGAGGTTGTCTTTGGTAAAACGGGCCGTCGGCATATTGAGTTTATCGCAGGCGAAACCCACCAGCGCTTTGTGCAATTCTTCATAGAAGGCGGACACAATGCCTTTGTCCAGCAACAACCGGGCTTGTTTCAAACGCTTGCGGGCCATACGGGTGGCCTTGCGTTTGCGCGAACCGGCTACATCCGCACTGCGGGCGCGGCGCACCAGCCCGATAAGCAAGGCTGCAGCAGCAGCCGCGATCATTGTGCATAAGAGGACATAGAACATTCTGGAACCCAGCAGGAAGGGGTCATCTGCGTGCAGGCCCTTGTTTTCCGTGTGAATGAAACGGATGTCGCTGCCCAGATTCTTCACGCCCTTTTTATTGGTCCCGGCGATGATGATCTGCGGGTCATTGGAGGTGGCGTTTTCCTCGCCCCGCAAAACCACCAACGGAATTTCCGCCGTGGTACTTTTCACATAGCCTTTGGCTGTACTGTCGTACCAGGCATATTCGATAGGCTTGATGGAAAAGTTGCCCCAACTGCGGGGAATGAACGGAAACTCGTAGGTACGGCTGCCGGAAATACCCCCGGAATTTTTGTCAATCTTGTCGCTGATTTTCACATCATACAACTCAAAATCAGGCGGGAATTGCACTTTGGGAGCCTCCAACAACGACAGGTTGCCTTTACCCTTGACGGTCACGAAAAGGGACGCCGCCTCGTGGGTTTTCAGGCTGTCCCGGCTGACGCGGGCGCTGATTTCAAATGTTCCCACCCCTCCGCAAAAACCGGCAGGCGCCGGACGGGGCAGATCGCGCACCGTCACCGTAACCGGATTGGTAGCCACCCGTTTGCGCAAGGTGGTATAATCATCGAAAAATCCGTCGAAAATACTGCCCGTATTGTGAGAAATCCGCTGATAGACCAGACAGACCAATTCGGCCGGCTCGATGACGAGTTGCCCGCTCTTCTGGGGAATAATCACATAATCCTTGATGACAGCGGCGTTGTAGATGGCGCCTTTGTAATTTTCCCGAACAAAACTGATATCTCCGGGAGGAGTGACATCCTGACTCCAGAAATTGTTGAAGGAAGGCAGTTTCACATCATCAAAACCGGTGATATTGACGCGCTGGTAGAGTTTGAGCGTCGCCCGGACCGGTTCTCCGATAGTGACCGTCCGCTTGTCCAGCACCATCTTGAGGATAATGTCATTCCCCGCCTCCACCTGCGCGGATGACGAGGCATTGCCGTTTCCGGAGGGGGCTCCCGCCTGCGGGGACGCGGAGGAGGGCTGCTGCGAACGGGCTGCTCCGACCACTTCAATCCGACGTTCAGGCGAGGTCAACACCTGTCCCTTGGCTTTTAACGTAGCGGGCGGCAAACTAAAAACGCCGGGCGTCGAGACTTGCAGCACATAGGTATAACTGCGACGCACGGTTTTGGTCGTCTTGCCGTTGACAATGCTGATACTGGTCGAACTCCCCTGCTGCGGCCCCCAAATCACTTGGAATTCAGCGCCGCCGCTCCAATTGAAATCGGAAACCGATTCATTGCCGTCATAGACGAAACTCACATTGAACTGCTCCCCGACTGCCACCAAGTTGGGCGCCTCAACGCTGAGCGTTTGCGCACCCACGCGGGTCAGGGCCGCCGTAAAAAGGATGATTAAAACGACTATTCTTTTCATTACCAGTTCTTCTCTCTTTTCTTTTTACCGACCAGCGCCGCCTTCTCTTTTTCCACTTTCTCCTGCGTCTGCTTCTCTTTCTCCTGAATGGCCTGAAGCATCTGCTGGGCCGCCTGCGGACTTACCTGCTGTTCCTGATTTTGGGGACTCTGCTGATTTTGGTCCTGCTGGTTCCGGTCTTTATTTTGATCTTGGTTTTGATCCTTATTTTGTTGATTCTTATTATCTTGATTCTGTTGGTCCTTGTTTTGATCCTTGTTTTGATCTTTGTTGTCTTGGTTTTGGTCCTGGTTCTGCTGTTGTTTCTGCTGCTCGTCATACATCGCCTTGGCATAGAGATAGTTTTCCTTGGCATCGATGTCGCCCGGATTCTCCAGCAGCGCCTTCTTGTAGGCTTCTACGGCCGGTCCCCAATCCTTGCGGGCCACGCAGACATTGCCCATATTGTAGTTGAAATCGCCCTTGTATTCGCTCTCATCGGCTCCTTTCGACACGCCCTGCATGACCTTCATCGCCTGCTCGTAATCTTCCATCCGATAGAGCGTGTTGGCCAGATTATAACTGGCATCCACCGAGGTGGAATCCTTGACCAGCGCCCGGCGGTAGTCCAGTTCCGCCTTGCGGTAGCGCGATTTGTCAAACTGGCGGTTGCCATCACGGATATCCCGGACCCGTTCATCCACGGCAAGCGCCGGAGCGGCTGCGGCCAGCAGCCCCAGCATCAAGAGCATATATTTTCCCATATTACGCATCAGAACCATTGTTTTTTCCATTTTTTCTCCGAAAGCAACATCGCTGCCGCCATCAGCACCAAGGCCACGGCAAAGCAATACATAAAGAGTTCGTTGTATTCTTCAAAGACGATGGCATCGAATTTTTCTTTGTCCATTTTGCGGATGCTGTCGATGATGGGATTCAGGCCGAATTCCCCGTTTCCCGCGCGTACGTAGGCGCCCCCGCCTTCCGAAGCGATTTCCCGAAGGGTGGACTCATCCAATTTGGTCACCACGATATTGCCGTCCTTGTCCTTGATGTACTCCCCGTTCATCGGAATGGGCTTGCCTTCCGGCGAACCGACTCCGATGGTGAAGACGCGCACCCCGTTCTCAAAGGCTTCCTTGGCCATTTTTACCGGATCGTCCTCGTGGTTTTCGCCGTCTGTAATCACAATGACCACGCGGCTCTTTTCACTCTGCGGACTGAAGGATTTGACCGACAGGCGGATGGCGTCCGCAATCGCCGTACCCTGGATGGGGACGGACTCGTTGGAAACGGAGGACAGGAACATCTTCGCCGACACATAATCGGTCGTAATCGGCAATTGGACAAAAGAACTCCCTGCAAAAATCACCAGTCCGATCCGGTCGCCGCTGAGCCGGTCCACCAATTTGGACACCGCCAATTTCGCCCGCTCCAGGCGATTCGGGGCGTAATCTTCCGCTAACATCGAGTTGGACACATCGAGGGCGATCATAATCTCCACGCCCT
>CAMJRT010000174.1 GCA_946408295.1 uncultured Bacteroidales bacterium | reverse complement strand
TAGTCGCCGGTCTGAGCCCGTGCGCGAACCTTGTTGAGATAGGCAATGGACTTGTCGTTGTCGCCGAGGTAGAACCAGCATTCCGAAAGCATCAACAGGGCATCGGCATAACGGTACACCTTGTAGTTGTTGCCGTCCTGCGTGGTCACCATGCCCGGGCACCAGAACTTCGGGCCGGGCCAGGGCGTCGTATTCACGTCGGAAAACGTCTTTCCGTTGTACTCCCAGGCCATATTGAATTGCTTGCGGATGTCCTTGCCCAACTTGGTCTGGAGTCCCTGGCTAAAATAAGTATTCGGCCGCATGGCGGTCCAGGTCGTACATTCATGGCCCAGTTCGGGAATCTCCACGCCATCGAACGTGGCGCCGATGACGAGACCCTGCTCATTGGTAATTCTCCGGCAGATGGGCGTACAGATGCAAGCCACGTTGGAAGTATAGACCATACCGCCTTGAATATATATGTGCTGGATTTCCAGGATGGACTCCGGCGTGTTCTTGTTGCGGAAAGTCACATTTTCGCCATAGTCATAGGCGGAGAGATCGCCGTAAATCGTTTCCAGGTGTTCCAACGCCCCGACGGCCGTTTCATACCAGAAAGTCGTGCGGGCGGGATCGTCCTTGGTGGCATTCCACAAGGCCATCTTTCCGATGAGCATCCAGGCCGCAGAGGCTCCCAGGCGGGCGCCGGGATTGTCGGAGGTACGGGTCTGGGGAACTTTCGGGGCAATCTCCAACAAATCTTCGATACAGGCCTTGCGGGTCTGAACCGCACACATCCTCGGGAGGGTGGCGATACGGTCCATCGTTTCGTGGTCTTTGACGTCGTCGAAATAGAACGGAACATTTCCGAACATACAGGTCAAGGTATAATAATACATCGCCCGGAGAGCCTTGGCCTCGCACAGCAGGCGGTCGCGCTGGGATTCGCTCAGCCCGGGCGATTTTTCAATGCCCTGAATGGCGAAGTTGCAGCGCTGGACCCCCAGATAGCCTTGTGTCCAGACCGTGGCGCCGAAACGCGGAATGGCCGGAGAAACATCCAGACGGGCATCGAGCGTTCCGGAATAGATGCGCGAAATGTCGGTCTGGCATTCCGTAATGATCATGTATGTGTAGGTGTAAATCGACTTGAGCGGTATGTAACAACCGTTGACGACGGCCTGACATTCCGAATGGGTGCGGAATGAATTTTCCGGCGTGGAAAGGGAAGACGTGTCTTCCTTCAAGGAACAAGCCGGAAGAGAAAGAACGGATGCAAGGGTCAGCAGGGTAAAAATTCTTTTCATTTCTTGAGTCCTCCCTTAATATCTGATTTGAACGCTGAAAGTGAATGTACGCGCTTTGGGATAGGTGCCTATATCCGCACGGCGCAGGGTGGATGACGTACCCGCACTGGAGACGTCCGGATCGAAACCGTTGTAGTTCTTCCAGAGGAAAATATTGTCTCCCAAGGCCGTCAAAGTAATATCCCTCAACCAGTTGACTCTTTTTGAAAGATCGAAAGTATAACTGATGCTCAAGGTTTTCAAGCGAAGATAGGAAGCATCGTAAATCATAAAGTCGCTGGGAAGGGCCGTATCCACGCTGCCGGCACGGGGCAGGTTGGAGTCCGGATTGCGGACCGGATGCCAGGAATTGAGCATATAGCGGTATTGGTTGGCGAGGGTGGATCCCGCCATATAGAGTTCGGAGAAGTTGTAAATCCTGCCGCCCAAAGAATAGGCGAAATAGACGCCCAACTTGAATCCATAAATATAGAAGGTGTTCTGGAAACCGCCGTACAACCAGGGATCGGCCGTTCCCTGAAAGACAAGATCCTCTTGATTGAGCGTTCCATCATGGTTGATATCATAATATTTGGGATACCCGAGATTCTGGTTGGAAGCGCTGACATAACTCTTGGTAAAAGCATTGATGGCGATTTCGTCCCGGTTGTGCCAGACGCCCGCATACTTGAACCCCCAGAGCGAATTGAGCGGATAACCGGACACATAACCATACATCATGTAAGGGTTGTTGCCCGGTGAAGAATAGGCCGTCACGAAATCCTCGGAGCCGATATCTACGACCATCTGATCGTTGTGCGAAAAGGTCAGGGAGGTGGACCAACTGAAATTCCTGCGAACGATGTTCTGGCTTTCGATGGTAAATTCCACCCCTTTGTTGGAGGTAATGCCGATGTTGCCGTAACGGGAGGGATAACCGGTTTGGGTGGGCATCTGTACGGTCAGCAGCAAGTCGGTCGTCCGGGAATAATAATATTCGCCCGTGACACTGAGTCGTCCTTTGAAAAGCGAAATATCCGCCGCAATGTTATAAAGGGCCGTTTTCTCCCAAGTCAGGTTGGGAGAGGCCAGGCGCGAACGATAATAGGCCACCGGCTGGCTGCCGTCGAAGATATAACCGGAAGTCGTGGAGGACAAAGCCGCCAGGGAACGGTATTCGCTGATGGCGTCATTTCCGGTCAGGCCGGCACTGCCGCGGATGGACAAATCGTCAATCCAAGCCACATCCTTGAGAAAATCTTCGTTGGCGACGTTCCAACGGACTGCGCAAGAGGGGAAGAAAGCCCACTTATGATTTTGCGCAAAGTTGGAAGCCCCGTCGAAACGGCCGGTCGCCGTGAAATAGTAGCGGGACTTGTAGTTGTAATCCAAACGGCCGAAAATAGACATTTTGCTCTTGGACGCGTAGGAGGTGCCGGCCGTGTAGGTTTCCTTGTCTATCACGGCATTCATATTATTCCACTTCACGGCATCGTCCATATAGCCGGAACCGGAAAGAGAAAAGTTGTTTTGGCCGGACTTGTAGCCGGAAAAACCGGCCAGGAGGTTGAGCGAATGACCGCCCGGCGGATGGAGCGTATAGTCTATCGTCGTCTCATTGGACATCGAGTAGCTGTCATACTCTTCGCGCAGGGCATCCCCGCCCTGATTCTCGCCCTTGGCGGGAAGCGTGCCGGGATAATAGCGGTAGGTGTGCCTTTGGAAGAGGAAATATGAAAATGTGTTCTTGATGTTGAAATTCTTGAATGGATTGATATCCATCCTGATGGAGTGGTTGGTAGAGTGGTACTCCCTGTAATGGGTGTTCAGATCGATGAGCATCCTCGGAGTGTTGATGCGCTGACCGCCGCCGTAGAAGGGGTTCTCGGAATCCCCGGGCTTGATAAGGGGAGAAAGGTACTGGGCGGCATTCCAATAAGAAGTTCCGCCGATGTTGGCCTTGGCGATATCCTGATGGCGGAAGGTATAAGTGCCGGCATACCCCACCTTAAGCCAATTGAACAGTTGCCGGTCGAAAGTGAGACGTCCGGTGAAACGGCTTTGTCCGGAATCCTGGATGATACCCTGGGTGTCATTGTAGGAGAAGGAGGCATAATAGGACGATTTGCTTTCCTTGCCCGAAAGGGACAGCGCGTAATTCTGTGTGATAGCGGGACGGGTAATTTCAGCAATCCAGTCCGTGCCTGACATGGAGAGCGGGTTATTGTATACCGATTCGGAAAGCGGCGTCGACCCGCCGATGCCCGGGTGATAAGGGTCACCGCCGAAATAGGCGTAGTCGTTGCGGTACATCGCAAATTCGGCCGCATTCATGATGTCCAATTTGCCCGGCAGGGTGGCAACGCCCACATCCGCCTTGAACGTAATGTTGGGTTTACCCGCCATGCCGCCGCCCTGCTTGGTGGTGATGATGATGACACCATTGGCACCGCGCG
>CAMJRT010000173.1 GCA_946408295.1 uncultured Bacteroidales bacterium | reverse complement strand
TCTTCGATGTCAAGGCCGGTATCCAGCTCGATCCTACCTTCGTGAAGGTTTGCGCCTGGTATGACAACGAGTGGGGCTACTCCAACAAGGTCTGCGAGATGGCCCGCGTTATCATGAAATAATTGAAATAAATTACTTATCTTTGTGCCGCGGACTGAAAAGTTTGCGGCATTTTTTATAAAAGATACGCCGATGGTTACGATAGAAAAAGTTGCTTCCCGTTCCGACCTCAAGCGTTTTGCGGCCTTTCCCAATGAATTGTACAAGCAGAACGAATGTTATATCCCTTCGTTGGTGCGCGATGAAATGAAGAACCTCGACAAAGAGGAGAATGCTTCTTTCGAGTTCTGCGACGCCGATTATTTCCTGGCCTGGAAAGACGGAAAGTTGGTCGGCCGGGTGGCGGCCATCTACAACCCGCGTGCCATCGAAACCTGGCAGCGTAACAGCGTCCGTTTCGGCTGGATCGATTTCATCGATGACCGGGAGGTGTCCGCCGCCTTGCTGGAGACCGTCGCCGACTGGGGGCGGGAGCGGGGCTGCGATTTTATCGAAGGACCGATGGGTTTCACGGATTTCGACCCGGAAGGAATGCTGATAGAGGGGTTCGACCAGGTCGGCACGATGTCCACGATTTACAATTTCCCATATTATAAAGACCATCTGGAGGCCCTCGGGTTCAGCAAGCAGACCGACTGGGTGGAATACCTCATCGACCTGCCGGAGCAGTTGCCCGAACGCTATGTGCGTCTGTCAAAAGTCCTGATGGAAAAGTACCATCTCCGCATGCGCCATTATACCCGCAAGGAAATCAAGCGTTTCAATGTGGGACACAAATTGTTCAACCTGATCAACAACACCTATTCCGACCTCTATGGTTTTTCCCGCTTGTCGGAAGGGCAGATTCAGCAGTATGTGGACAACTATATGCGCTTCATTGACCTGGACTTCGTATCTTTCATCGTGGATGACGTGGAGGAAATCGTCGGTTTCGGCCTGATGGTCCCGAGTATGGCGGTGGCGCTCAAAAAAGCGGGCGGCAATTATCTTCCGACCGGCTGGTGGCATCTGCTGCAGGGGCTGAAAGGACGCAATACCGAAATTATCGATATGTTCATCATCGCGGTGCGCAAGGATTTGCAGCGGCAAGGTGTCCCTGCGCTCATTGTCAGCGATTTGCATCCTCGCTTGATTGCGCGTGGCTTCAAGCAGGCCGAGTCCAACCCCGAATTGGAGACCAACGTGGATGTCCAGAACCTCTGGGGATATTTCCATTCCCGTATCCACAAACGCCGGCGCGTTTACGGCAAATCATTGTAAGCGGGCAGCACCCCGACCCTACAGCGAACTGAGATTTTTGCTGTTGACGATGTTCTTTCCCTCAGGGGTGTAGGCGTAGTCCATCCAGGCCTGGTAGCGCTGTTCCACCTTGCCGCGGATGACCTTGGCGGTGGCGTTCATCAGGCCGTTCTGCTCGGTGAAACCTTCGGGCAGCACGCAGATGGCGGCCGGAAGCCATTTCTGGGGGAAGAGGCCTTCGTCATCGCGTCCGGTACGGAACATATTGACTTCCGCCTCAATCTTTTCCAGCATCTTGATTTTTGCTTCGGGGCCGGCAGGGTCCAGTTTGGGATAGCGGCTCTTGATAAACTCCGCCAGGGCTTTCTTATCGGGATAGACCAGCGCGATGGTGTACGGCTTCTGGTTGTTGACCATCATCGCCTGCTCGATGTAAGGGGATTTGGAAACCAGCGTTTCTTCGATGATTTCGGGGGAATACTTCTCGCCGTCCTCGCCGATGAGCAGGGATTTGAATCGCCCCATCACATAGATGACCCCCGGGTCGCCGGGCCACTGGCGGCCCATATCGCCGGTGTGCAGCCAGCCGTCCTTGTCAATGACCTTTTCCGTGGCGGAAGGGTTTTTCCAATAGCCGGCCATCACATTGCCGCCCCGCACTACGAGTTCTCCGACCTCTCCGACGGGAAGCGTTTCGCCCGCCTCGTTGCAGACCTTCACCTCCATACAGTCCAGGACGTGTCCGCAGGTCCCGAGCACATTCTGCCGGGCGTTGTTGGTGGACACTACCGGCGTGGCTTCCGACAGGCCGTAGCCCTGGAAGACCGGGATGCCCATCGCGCCGTAGAACTTCTGCATATCCACGTCGAACATCGCGGCGCCGCCGATGAAATATTTCATCCGGCCGCCGAAGGCTTTCAGGCGCAAGGGACGGAAAATCAGGTGGTCGTGCAACCAGAGGAAGGGGAGCATCCAGGCTTTTGCCAGCCCGCCCCGGTTGTACCAATCCTTATTATAATATTCGGCAAAGGAAAATGCGTAATTGATAAAACTCCGCGCCAGTTTGCTCTTCTCTTTGAACGCGGCCTCGATGCCTTTTTTGAAATTCTTGAGCAAGGCCGGAACCACGAGCATCAGGTGGGGGCGGCCTTCCTGGATGGTCGCGGGGATGTTGCGCAACATTTCGCGCGAGGATTTGCCGAAAGGTACGGTCGCGAGCGAAGCGCCCCGGGACATAACCAGATACATACCCGCCACGTGCGCGAAACAGTGGTCCAGCGGCAGGATGATGAGCATCGTGTCCGTCGGGTCGAAGAATACCGATTTGCGCGTACTGATGGTGTCGATGGTGTAGTTGCCGTGGGTAAGCAGTACGCCCTTGGGGTCGGAGGTTGTGCCGGAGGTGTAACTGATAGTGGCGTAATCCTGCGGCTCGGTGCTGTAGGCGCGGTTTTCCAGACTGCCCGGATGCTTGCCCATAAACATATCTCCGAGCGCGAAAAGGTGGGACACCGGCATCTCGTCTTCTTCCAGCGGAAGGTCCGCATCCAGCACGATGATTTTCTTCACTTCCGGTATCCGCTCCTTGATGGCCCGGATTTTGGGTAACTGGGCTCTTGATACGATCATGAAGCGGGATTCGGAATGGTTGATTTTGAAGACCAGGTCATCTTCCTCTTCTATTTTAAAGGAAATGGGCACATTGACGGCCCCCGCATAGAAAATCCCCAGTTCGGACACAATCCACAGGTTGCGCCCCTCGGAGAACATCGTGATCTTGTCTCCCTTCTGCACCCCGATGGACATCAGTCCGGCACCGATGCGGCGGGCGTCGTCCCGGACTTTCGCATAACTGCTTTCCGTCCATATGCCGTTGATTTTTTCCTTCAGGAAGGTATTGGGGCCGAATTTCTTGACGCACTCTTCAAAAAATTCGATGATGGTCACAGGCTGGCTCACGGTTTTTCCTTATCATTCGTTTTTCAAAATTTCTTCGATGCGGGCGGTCAGGCTGTCGAAGTCTTCCGGGTTTTCTTCAAAGCGGCAATGGTCCACGTCCACCACCATCACCCGGTCGGGATACCGGTCAATCCATTCCTCATAGCGTTTGTTGAGGCCCTTGAGGTAATCGATGCGGATGTTCTTCTCAAAATCCCGTCCCCGCTTCCGGATCTGGGCGACGAGGTTGGGGATGGAGGAACGCAGGTAAATCAGCAGATCCGGCGCTTTCACCAGGCTCATCATCATCTCGAAAAGTTCGCTGTATGCCTCGAAATCCCGCGTGCTCATCAGCCCCATCTCGTGCAGGTTCGGCGCGAAAATACGGGCGTCCTCATAGATGGTACGGTCCTGAACGATCCGGTCGTCGCTCGCATTGATATCAAGCACATCTTTAAAACGCTTGTTCAGGAAGTAGATCTGGATGTTGAAAGACCAGCGCTCCATATCCTCGTAG
>CAMJRT010000172.1 GCA_946408295.1 uncultured Bacteroidales bacterium | reverse complement strand
TTCCTCAACGCCACCACGCGCTCGGGCCTTTAGCCCCCGAAGGGGCGCTCACTTCATAAGAAAAGTCCGTTCGCACTTCCTTTCGGGGGACTTTTCGGCCCAAGCTGCCTCGCCACTGCTCGGCAAACGATGTTGTGAAGCACCCACTGTCAGAGAGGTCTATGAGGCACATCCATCACGCAATACCCCTCCACGAAGCCCCATTGCGTGACGGGGTGCCATTCTACTACACTATAGAGCATCCATCGTCACAACATCGTTTGAGGAAAATGTGAAGAAAGGGTAGGCAGACGGAAGGAAGTTATCCTTGGACGGGCGAGCACGGGCCCGCAAGGGATGTTGCCCGGCGCAACCCGGACAGGAGATTACTTCCCTTACCTGGCTGCGGCCGGAGCGGACCTGCGGTCTGCCGCTTTGCCCCCTTTCCGGCCACCGCGCTTGGGCAGGTCGCGGACATAGGCCGAAAAGGTTTCAAAGCGCGAGAGGGCCACACGCACGGGGAAAAGTTTTTCGAGCCCCGAAAAACCGACGACAAGGTGAGTGCAAACGAAGGTATTCGATTTGCCGAACCGCGAAGGAGGAAAGCGAAGCTAACGGCTCTCGAAAAATCTTTCCGCCCGTGCTCCCGCAAGAGGCGAAATCATCCTCTACCAAACGGCCGACGGCAACACCAGCATTGATGTCAAACTTGAAAACGAAACGGTGTGGCTGACACAAGACCAACTTGTAATACTATTTCAACGTGACAAATCGGTCATATCCAGACACATAAAAAACATTTTTCAAGAGGGCGAACTAGATCCCAAAGTGGTTGTTGCAAAATTTGCAACTACCACTCCACACGGTGCCATAATAGGAGGAATACAGACACATGAAGTGGTCTTTTACAACCTCGACGTCATCATTTCCGTGGGCTATCGGGTTTGTCCACCCGCGGTGCCGCCCGTCAATTTTTCAATTGATTATACATTATCTCACATACAACCCCATAAAATTAATTTTGCATTTATATAGGTTTGTTTCTATATTTGCAGTCCGGGCTAACGGTTATGTTAAACAAAAAGAAAATGGCAAAACCCATCAAAGAAACCCCCACCCTCTACGACGAGGATGCCTACCGCTTCGAAATGGCGGCCCGGAATGTCGTACCCCTTACGGCCCAAGAGCGTGCAGAACGACTTAAAGCTTACGAAAGAATCAAAAAAGTAATATCCTTCTCATTATGAGTTATATCATCCGTCCATTCCGGTCGGATGAGGATATTTTCAAATCGTTTGACTGCCACAATGCAGATTTAAACGATTTCTTGATTGAATCCGACCCCAGCACTCCCAACGCGACATTGTACGACAAAGAATTTCTTGCAGTCACTTATGTTGCCATCGACGAGGACACCCAAGACATCCTTGCCTATTTCAGCCTTCTCAATGATAAGATTGACCGAGAATTCATTGCGTCCAACCTATGGAATCGTCTGTCAAGAAAAATTCCCAATGCCAAAAGGAGATCTTCTTACCCGGCACTGAAAATAGGACGCTTCGCCGTTAATGGCGAAGGCCAGCACAAAGGAATCGGGAAAGAACTGATCTTCTTTATTCAGACTTGGTTTTACAAAGACCGTAAGTCCGGATGCCGTTTCATTACGGTTGACGCCCTACGCGAAGCCGAACCATTCTATGCGAAATGTGGATTCACACGCCTTTCAGAACCTAAAGATACCGACGAAACGATTTTGATGATCTTTGATCTGAAGAGCTGGAACAATGCCTAACGCTCACAAACGAATGATATCGGACAAGCCAATGTGACCGGTCTCTTTATCCAAAAATATAGACCGGCTACGATATACCCGTGAAACCGTAGCTAGTCTACATCCTAAAACCGAGACCGGACACACCCGCCGGCGCAAGGAGATTGAGGCAGCCGCTAACTGTTGTAGGCGGTTTCGCCGTGTTCGTAGATGTCGAGGCCTTCTTCTTCGATGCGGGGGTCGACGCGGATGCCCATCGTCTTGTCAAGGACTTTCATCGTAATCCAGCCCAGGCAGAAGGCCCAGGCGACAATGGCGAGCACGCCCAGGGCTTGTACCCCGAGGAAATGGAAGCCGCCGCCGTAGAAAAGGCCGCCGTCCGTGGCGAACAGCCCGACGCCGAGCGTCCCGAGTATACCGCACACCCCGTGTACCGAAATGGCGCCGACCGGGTCGTCAATGTGAAAGACGTGGTCGAAGAGGGTGACGGAACCTGTCATCGCCAGGCCGCAGAAAATGCCGATGATGGCTGCGCCCGGCATCGAGACCAGGTCGCACCCGGCCGTTATGCCCACCAAGCCGGCCAGGATACCGTTGCATACCAAAGACAGGGACGGTTTGCCATACAGCATCCAAGTGAAAAACAGCGTGGTGATGCCCGCCGTCGCCGCCGCCATGTTGGTCGTGCAGAACACGTGCGAAATGGCCGTCGCGTTGACCGTGCCGTCCGCCGCCAATTGCGAACCGGGGTTGAAGCCGAACCAGCCCATCCAGAGGATGAACACGCCCAGGGCACCCAGCGCCAGGTTGTGACCGGGGATAGCCAGCGAGCGACCGTTCTTGGCATACTTGCCCAAACGAGGTCCCAGCACCATGGCGCCCGCCAGCGCGATACTGCCGCCGCAGGTATGCACCACCGCCGAGCCCGCGAAATCGTGGAAACCCATTTGGCTGAGCCAGCCGCCGCCCCACACCCAATGTCCTTCGATGGGATAAATCAGCACCGAAATGATGATGGAGATGACAATGTAGGTGGAGAATTTGGTCCGCTCCGCCATCGCGCCCGACACAATGGTCGCCGCCGTCGCGCAGAACATCGTTTGGAATATCAGGAAGCACTCTTTCGGAATGTTGGTATCGGGGTAGAAACTGAAATCAAAGAGGTTCCACCCGCCGATGAAGCCGTTGCCGCTGCCGTGCATCAAGGCGAAGCCCAGCATCCAGAACAGCACGGTGCCCACCATAAAATCCACAAAGTTTTTCATCAGGATGTTGGCGCTGTTTTTCGAACGGGTGAAGCCCGCCTCCACCAACGCGAATCCCGGTTGCATAAAAAAGACCAGCATAGAAGCCAGAAGGACCCATACGGTATCCAAACCACTGATTGTTATCATAAGTTTACAGTTTTAAAGAACAATTACAAACAATTATTAAAAAACATATCCAGCAAGAATATCTAAAATCACGCGACTGCTTATTTCTTGTTCGCCAAAACGGTGTCCCCGTGCTCGCCCGTACGAATCGACCAGGTATCATCCACCGGGCTGACGAAAATCCGTCCGTCCCCCACCTCGCCGGTATGGGCGGCCGCCAGGATGGCGTCGATAGCCGGCTGGACGAACTGCTCGCGGCAGATGATGGTGATTTCGATGCGGGAGATGATGTCCGTAGAGTACATCACACCCCTATAAATCCGGTCTTGCCGGTCCTGGCCGATGGCCTTCACCTCCGAGTAGGAGAACCAGTTGATGTCGGCCGCGAAGAGCGCCTGTTTGACCTCTTCGAAGTGCGTCTTGCGCACGATTGCTTCAATTTTTTTCATTGTAAAGCATTTTTATAGGGTTTAACATATTTTCTTTTCAATTTTCCCTTTTCGGGCTGTATTTCCGCTCGGACTAATCCTGGATTTATCGAAGTAACTGCACACGAAAAAGGCCGGTCCTTTCGAACCAGCCTTACTCAATTTTATCCCGTATTAATCTATTTATCTATGATTTTGCGCCCTGCGACGACTGGCGGAAAAC
>CAMJRT010000171.1 GCA_946408295.1 uncultured Bacteroidales bacterium | reverse complement strand
CCAAAGTGGCTGTGGAAAGTTATGACGAGCGCATCGACCCCATCGGCGCCTGCATCGGCGTCAAGGGCGCCCGCATCATCGGCATCGTCAAGGAACTGCGCAACGAGAACATTGATGTCATCCAGTGGACCTCCAACACCCAGTTGTTGATTCAGCGCGCCCTGAACCCCGCCAAGATATCCTCCATCGTGATGAGCCCCGAAGAAAACAAAATCAAAGTGTTTATGCTCCCCGAGGAAGTCAAGAAAGGTATCGGCAAGGGAGGCTGCAACATCCGCCTCGCCAGTATGCTCGTCGGCAAGGAAATCGAAGTCTGGAGAGACGCTCCCGCCCAGGAGGAAGAGGAAGATGACGTTCTGCTCAGCGAGTTCTCCAACGACAATGCCGGCAATGAAGAATATGGCAATGGCATCGATCAGTGGATTATCGAGCGCTTGCAGGCCATCGGCTGCGACACCGCCAAGAGCGTGCTCGCCCAGACGCCGGAAGATATCGCCCGCCGCGCCGACCTTGAAGATGAAACCGTTGCGGAAGTATTCGCCATCCTCCGCGCTGAATTTGAAGACTAAATAAAAAAATATGGCTGAAATCAGAATCAGTAAACTTGCAAAAGAATTCAACATCGGTCTGAGCACCGTCATCGAGTTCCTCCGGAAAAACGGCGTCAGCGTCGAAGAAGGGAACCCGAATGCCAAGGTGGAAGTGCCCGATAACGTGCGGTCGAAACTGGTCGCCGAATTTGGCAGTGAGCAAAAAGCCAAACAAGAGGCCGAAAAGACCGTCATCAAGATTAAAGAGATCATCGAAAACGCCGGACGCAAGAAAGAAGCCTCGGAAGAGGAAGAGGCGCCCAGCGTCGTCGTTATCAAACAAAACATTCTGGGAGGCGAACCCAAAGAAACGCCGAAAGAGGCTCCGAAAGAGACGGTGGAAGCCCCGGCTCCCAAAGCCAAAGCCGAGCCGAAAGTCCGGGCGGCCGCCCCCGGCGAGGTCAAAGAAGAGCCGAAAGTCGAGGATAAAGCCCCCGGCAAGGGCCGGCCCGGGGTCGATCAGCCCAAGATGGAGGACAAGCCCAATGAAGATGCGGCGGTCTCCTTGAAAATCACGGGCAAGATTGACCTGGACCAGTTCAAGAAGAAGAAAAAGAAAAAAGAGGAGGCTCCTGCCCCCGAGGCGTCGGCTTCCGTCGGGCAGCCGGCCGAACCCGCTGAAAGCCCGAAGCCGGCGGAGACCCCCGCCCGGGAAAAGCCCGCCGAGGTTCCCGCGGAAAAACCGGCCGAAGCGGAAAGCGCTCCCACCGTCCGCGAAGTGGCCATCGAGGTGCCCAAACTGAGCGGCCCGGCCGTCGTCGGCAAGATTGACCTCAGCCAGTTCGCGACTCCGAAGAAAGGCAAGAAACGCGAACGTATCGGCGGCGGCAAGGTGGATCTCACCAAGGTCAGTGCCGTAGATACGCCCTCCCGCAAGGACAACCGCAGAAACGAGAAAAACAATGCCCCCGCACCCGGCCAGGGCAAACGCCGCCGGGGAAAAGAAATCGCCAAGCCCGTATTGACCGCGGCCGAGGAAGAAGAGATGCAGAAGGAAATCCAGAAGCAGATCAAGGAAACCTACGCCCGGATGAACGAGAGCAAGAGCAAGAACACTTTCGGGGCGAAATACCGCAAGGAAAAACGCGAAGCGGCCGCGAGCAAGATGCAGGAGGAGATGGAGCAGCAGGAAATGGAAAACAAGGTGCTCAAGGTCACGGAATTCGTGACGGTGAACGACCTGGCCACGATGATGAACACGCCGGTCACTTCCGTCATCGGCGCCTGTATGTCGCTGGGCATTATGGTGTCCATCAACCAGCGTCTGGATGCGGAAACCCTGGTGCTCGTCGCGGAAGAATTCGGCTACCAGGTCGAGTTCGTCACGGCGGAACTCTCCGACATCATTTCCCAAGATGAGGAAGAAGAGGGAGAACTCGTCTCCCGTCCGCCCGTCATCACGGTGATGGGTCACGTGGACCACGGCAAGACCTCTCTGCTCGACTACATCCGCAAATCCAATGTCATTGCCGGTGAGGCCGGCGGTATCACCCAGCACATCGGCGCCTACAACGTCAAACTTGAAGACGGCCGCCACATCACCTTCCTCGACACCCCGGGTCACGAGGCCTTTACCGCCATGCGTGCCCGCGGCGCCAAGATGACCGACGTGGCCATCATCATCATTGCGGCGGACGACGCCATCATGCCCCAGACCGTAGAGGCCATCAACCACGCCCAGGCGGCCGGTGTCCCGATGGTGTTCGCCATCAACAAGATTGACAAGCCCGGCGCCCAGCCCGACAAGATTCGCGAACAACTCTCCAATATGAACATCCTTGTCGAGGAATGGGGCGGCAAATACCAGTGCCAGGAAATCTCCGCCAAGCAGGGTCTCAATGTGGACAAACTCCTCGAAAAGGTGCTTTTGGAAGCGGATATCCTGGAACTCAAGGCCTGCCCTTCCAAACGGGCCAGCGGAGCCGTCATCGAGTCCGCCCTCGACAAGGGACGGGGCTATGTGGCGACCATCCTGGTGCAGAACGGTACCCTCAAAGTGGGCGATATGATGCTCAGCGGCAGTTATTACGGCCGTGTCAAGGCGATGTTCAACGAACGCGGACAGAAGATCAAGGAAGCCGGTCCTTCGACCCCGGTTTCCATCCTCGGTCTGAACGGGGCCCCGACCGCCGGTGAGAAATTCAACGTGATGGCCGACGAGCGCGAAGCCAAGGACATTGCCAACAAGCGCGAGCAACTCATCCGCATCCAGGGCATCAAGACGCAGAAGCATATGACCCTCGAAGAAATCGGACGGCGCATCGCCATCGGCAACTTCAAGGAACTCAATGTCATCGTCAAAGGTGATGTGGACGGTTCCATCGAAGCCCTCTCCGACTCCCTCATCAAACTCTCTACCGAAGAGGTGCGCGTCAATGTCATCCACAAAGCCGTGGGCGCCATTTCCGAGAGCGACGTCCTGCTGGCCGCCGCCTCCGACGCCATCATCATCGGCTTCCAGGTGCGTCCCGGCGCCGCCGCGCGCAAACTGGCCGAGAAAGAAGAAATCGAAATCCGTCTCTACTCCGTCATCTACGATGCCATCAATGAAATCAAAGACGGTATCGAAGGTATGCTGGCACCCGAGCAGAAAGAGGAAATCACCGGTACGGCCGAGATTCAGCAGACCTTCAAAATCAGCAAGGTCGGCACCATCGCCGGCTGTATCGTGCGCGAAGGCAAGATCAACCGCACCAACAAAGTACGGCTCATCCGCGACGGCATCGTCATCTATACCGGCGAACTGGGCAGCCTCAAACGCTTCAAAGACGATGCGAAAGAGGTGGTCAGCGGGATGGAATGCGGCTTGAACATTGAAAACTTCAACGACATCAAAGTCGGCGACGTCGTCGAAGCCTTCACCATTACGGAAATCAAAAGGACGCTGTAATGAAAAATTATCTGGCAGTCGACCTGGGCGCGACCAGCGGACGGGTCATTTTGGCCGTTTGGGACGGCCAAAAGATGGAAATGGAGACGCTGCACCGCTTCCCCACCCCGCTGGTAGAGAAAGACGGAAAGTACTTCTGGGACATTTTCGTCTTGGAAAAAGAAATCCTCGAAGGACTGGGCAAAGCGGCCGGCAAACCGGTCGAGTCGATTGGCATCGACACCTGGGGCGTGGATTTCTGCTGTGTGGACGCCGAGGGGAAAGTCGCGATGCCGCGGGCCTACCGCGACCCCTACACCCAAGGC